>JALRCL010000030.1 GCA_023268575.1 Patulibacter sp. | reverse complement strand
CCGCGAGGCCGGACCGGCCGCCGAGCGGTTCTCCCGCGCCGTGGCCGGCGAGTTGCGGGAGCTGCGCGAGGTCGCGCCGCCGGCCGCCCTGCGCGCGTGGCACGGCACCGCGATCGCGGACCTCGAGCGCCAGGTCCGCGTCGTCGCCGACGGCGCGAACCGCGTGCGCCGCGGGAACGCGGCGGGCCTCGCCGCGCTCGCGCTCGGCGGGATCGGCCCGGCGCGCGCCGACGCGCCGCCCGCGCTGCGGGACGACACGCCCGACTGCACCGCGCTGCGGTGAGCCGACGGCACCGGATCGCCGCCGCCGGAGCGCTGCTGGCGCTCGTGCTCGCGGCGATCGTCGGCGCCGCGCTCCTCGCCGGCGGCGAGGATCCCGCGACGCCCCCGCCCGCCCGCGGGCCCGAGGCGGCCGCCGCCACGCGCTACGCCGCGGCGTGGACCGCCGTCTGCCGCGACCTGCGCGACGATGCCGCGACGGCCGCTCGGCGCCTCGACCGGCGTTCGGTGCTCCGCTGGCTCGGCGCGGCGGAGCGGACGCTGGCGCGGATCGACGACGCCCGTCCGCCCCGCGCCTGGGCGACGTACCACCGCGAAGCGGTGGCGGCGCTCGCCGAGGCCCGGCGCCGCATCGCCGCTGCGCGGCAGCGGCTGCGCCGCGACGCCGACGCGGACCCCGCCGCGTCGCTGGACCTCGGCGGCCTGCGGACCCCGCCGGCGCCCGAGGAGCTGCGCCGACGCACGCCGGCGTGCGGCACCCCGACCGTCCCCGACGGGACGGCGACGAGCACGACGACGCCCGTGCCGGCGCCTGCCCGCACGGCGCCGTAGCATCGCCGCCGTGCGGCGCTGCTCCTCCCTCCTGCTCCTCCTCGTCCTCGGCGCGACGCTCGCCGCCTGCGGCGACGACGCCGACTCGGGCGGTGACCCCCGCACCGCGTACGTGCAGACCTGGGACCGCGGTTGCCGGGACCTCAAGGCCGCCCAGCAGGAGTTCATCGCCGCGATCCGGCGGGGCGCGACGGGCACGACCCCCACGACCACGACCACCGTGCCTCGCGCGGTCCAGGAGCCGGTGCTCGCGCTCGCGGAGCGCCGCGAGCGCGTCCTGCGGACGCTGCGCGGCGCCCGGGCGCCCGAGGAGTTCGCCGCGTTCCAGCGCGAGATGGCGACCGCGATCGACGCCGGGCTGCGACAGATCGACCAGATCCGGGACCGCGTGACCTCCGGCGCCGTCGGCGGTACCGCCGAGACGCCCGTCCGCTTCCCCGAGCTGCCGAACGAGCTGGCGGCGGAGGCGGAGAGCTGCCAGGGCGGCGGCGGGCTCTGAGCGGCGCGCGGAGCGGCTCCCGCGGGCGGCCGGGGGCACGAGTGCCTCTCGTGGAGGGTCGGTCGCGTATGGTCCCGCTCATGCCTTCCTCCCGCATGCACCGGGCCGTCGGACTCCTCGCCGCTGTCTCGCTCACCACCGGCCTCGCCGCCTGTGGCGGTGACTCCGGCGGCAGCGAGGACGACTACGCGAAGGTGTGGAACACCGCCTGCACCGACCTCACGAAGGCGCAGACGACGCTCCAGAGCGACCTCGTCGCCCTCCAGGGCAAGTTCAAGGCCAACCAGGAGAAGCAGGCGCTGCAGGCCGCCGGCAAGCCGGTCTCGAGCTACATCTCGACGATGGAGACGGTCCTCAAGCGGATCGACGACGCCGACGCCCCCGAGTCGTGGAAGAAGTTCGACGAGGGCGTGACGGGGAACATCTCGAAGATCAGCGATGCGTTCGACAAGGCGAAGAGCGCCCTCGCCCAGGGCGACGCGAAGGGCTTCCAGGCCGCGTTCTCCAGCAGCGACCTGCAGAAGCTCAACGGCAGCGTCGAGGCACCGCAGGGCCTGAAGGACAAGGCCCCCGCC
>JALRCL010000028.1 GCA_023268575.1 Patulibacter sp. | reverse complement strand
GGTCCTGTGGACCATCGGCCTCGGGGGCATCGCCGCCGTGGTCGCGATGTTCCTCGTCGGCTACAACGCGCCGAACGAGATCCCCGGCCGCTCGTACTTCACCATCCGCGCGGCCTTCGACCACGCCGACAACCTCACCGGCCACTACCAGGTGCGGATCGGCGGCGAGAACGTCGGGCAGGTCCTGCACCCGCGGGTCGAGGACGGCAAGGCGGTCGTCGACCTGCAGCTGCGCCCCGACGTCCGGCCGCTGCGCTCCGACACGACCCTGCGGGTCCGGCCCCGGTCGGCGATCGGCGTCCGGTTCGTGGAGCTGCGCCCCGGCGTGCGCGGCCGACCGCTGCGGGACGGCGACCTCATCCCCGCCGAGCAGACGTCCGCCTCCACCCAGCTGGACACGACGCTCGACACCCTCGACGCGGCGCACCGGGCGCGCAGCCGCGAGCTGCTCGCCGGCCTGGGCGAGGGCACGCTCGACCGCGGGGGGTCGATCCAGGACCTGCTGCGGCGCGGACCGCGGGGGCTGAGCAGCCTCGCGAAGCTCGCCCGGCCGATCAACGACCGGCCCGGCGCGATGCGCGGTCTCGTGGCCGGCGCCGAGGGCGCCTCGGCGGCCGCGGACCCCGTTCGCGACGCGATCGCCCGGAGCTTCACGCACGGCCGCGTCCCGCTCGACGTCCTCGCGGACCACGGGGCGGCGGTCGCCGAGGCGCTGCGCGAGGCGCCCGCCGCGCTGCGCTCGGCCCAGGCCGGGTTGCGCGATGCCGATCCGCTGCTGCGCGAGGTCCGCGCCCTCGCCCGGACGGCGCTGCCGGCGCTGCGCCCGGCCCCGGCCGGCCTGCGCCAGGCGAGCCTGCTGATGGACGAGGCCGGTCCCGGGTTGCGCGCCCTGCGCTCGACGCTGCGGCGCGTCGAGGAGGCGAGCGATCCGACCCTCGACCTGCTGCGGCGAATCGACCCGGTCCTGCCGCCGACGAGCGCGGCGCTCTCCACGAGCCTGCCGCTGATGGATCGCCTCGCCGCCCACGAGTGCGACATCGCGCTGTTCGCCAAGACCTGGGGCAGCATGCTCGGGTTCGGCGTCCCCGGCGGCGACCGGCGGATCGGGCCGCTGAACGCCCTGCGCCTGACCCTCATCCCGAGCGAGGAGTCGATTGCCGGCAGCACGGGACCGTCGGGCCTCGTCTCCACGAGCGCCTATCCCGCGCCGTGCACCGTCCAGGACGACGCGAAGGGTCGCCGATGAGCCTCCTGCGCCCCTACCGGCCCGGGCAGCACCAGCCGCGACCCAAGCGGGCGGGCGCGCTCATGCTCGTGCTGCTCGGCCTGCTGCTCTACGCCGGGTACACCCGCTCGATCCCGTTCCTGCCGCAGGGCGGCACGGAGGTCCGCGCGCGGTTCTCCGACGCGACGCACCTGCGCGGCGGATCGCTCGTACGCGTCGCGGGCGTCGACGTGGGCCGGGTCGAGCGCGTCGAGCGCCTGCCCGACCGCGGCGTCGAGGTGACGATGCGGATCGACGACGGCGAGGATCTCGACCTGCGCGCGGACGCGCGCGCCCGGGTCACGTGGCGCACGCTGCTGGGGCGCAACGTCACCGTCGACCTCGAGCGCGGTCACGCCGCCGCGCCGCTCGCCGGGCCGATCCCGCTGCGGCGCACCGAGGTGCAGGTCGAGGCCGACCAGGCGCTGCAGCCGCTGGGCCGCGACCAGCGCCGCGCGGTCCGGGACATCATCGGGGCCTTCGACGACGGGACCCGCGACGCCCGGGCGATCAACCGCACGCTCGACGCGGCCGGGCCGGCGCTGCGCCGGACGCGCACCGGCCTCGGCGCCCTCCGCGGGACGCGGGCCGGGAACCTCACGACGACCGTGCGGGAGACGCGCCGGCTGCTCGGGGCGCTGGACGCGAGCGGCGAGCGGCTCTCGGGCCTCGTCGACGACGCGCACGTCGCCCTCGGCGTGACGGCCGCGCGACGCGACGCGATCGGCTCGCTGCTCGACGAGGCGCCGGTGGCGATGGACGACGCCCGCCGGACGTTCGCGCGGGTGCGCACGACGCTGGACCTCGTCGACCCCGTCGCCCGCGACCTGCTGCCCGGCGCCCGCGCGCTCGCGCCGGCCGCACGCGCCGCGCGTCCCGCGCTGGCGCAGCTCGACCGGCTGCTCGGCGACGGCGAGTCGACGCTGCGCGACCTCCGTCCGGCGGTCCGGGCGCTCGCCGGCGCGGTCCCGCCCGGCATCGAGACGGTCGAGGGCCTGCGACCGATCGTGGACCGCGCCAACGCCGACCTCCTGCCCTGGCTGCGCGAGCGCGACGACGACACCGGCGTCCCGAACGCCACCGCGATCGGCGCGTTCTACAGCGCGGTGAGCTCGGCGGCCTCGCCCTTCGACGCGAACGGCCCGATGCTGAACTTCCAGTCCTTCCCGGACGAGCGCTCGCTGCTCGACGCGCCCTGCGTCACCCGGCTCACCGACCCCGACGTCCCGGCCGACCAGAAGGTCCGCTGCGAGGCGCTGGAGCTCCTGCTCCGCGGGTTGACCGGCTCCGGGCTCCCGACCACGCGGAGCGGACGATGAGCCGCCGCGGCGACCGGCTCCGGCTGGAGGTCGCGCGGGCGCGCCGCCCGTTCGCGCTGACCGTCCTCGTGGCCGCCCTGGCGGTGCTCGCCGGCTGGTACCTGCTGCGCAAGCAGGAGGTCCAGTGGCCGTGGCAGGACACCGTGACGTACGACGTGGCGTTCGCCAGCGCGAAGGGCGTGCGTCCGGGTCAGCAGCAGGTCCGCATCGCGGGCGTGAAGGTCGGGCTGATCTCCGACGCGAAGGTGCGGGGCGATACGGCGGTGCTGACGCTGTCGTTGGAGAAGAAGTACGCGCCGCTGTATCGGGATGCGCGGTTGCGGTTGCGTCCGGTGACGCCGTTGCAGGACATGTACGTGTCGGTGGATTCGCGGGGCACGAAGGCTGCGGGGGAGTTGGGCAAGGGGCAGGTGCTGCCGTTGCAGCGCAGCGAGGCGCCGGTCGACGTGTCGCAGGTGCTGAACACGTTCGACGGGGACACGCGGACGCGGCTGGCGTCGCTGATCTCCGACTTCGGCAGCGGCGTCGACGGCAACG
>JALRCL010001061.1 GCA_023268575.1 Patulibacter sp. | reverse complement strand
CAGTGGGTCGACGTCCACGGCGCGACGAAGGCGAAGCTCGTCCCCCGCGGCGCGTGGGCGGCGACCGTCGGGGCGACGCCGGGTCCCGGCGGCGACGGTGGCGGCGCCGGCTTCGCGGCGTTCGCGAACCACGGCTTCGCCCGTGGGCCCGAGCACCCCGAGCTCGTGGCGATGCCCGATCCGACGACGCTCACCGTCCTGCCCCACCGCCCCAACGTCGCGGTCGCGTTCTCGACGGTGATGGACGGCGAGCGGGTCGCGACCTGCGACGCCCGCTCGATCCTCGCGCGGCAGGTGGCCCTCGCCACCGAGCGCGGCCTCGCCCCGGTCGCCGGGATGGAGCCGGAGTTCTTCCTGCTGCGCGAGACCGAGGACGGCACGCTGGCGCCGTTCGACGAGCTCGACGGGCTCGACAAGCCCTGCTACGACCTCGGCGCGCTGCTGCGGACCGGCGACGTGCTCGGCGAGATCGTCGGGGCGATGGAGCAGCTCGGCTGGGGCGTCAGCGCCCTGGACCACGAGGACGGCAACGGCCAGTACGAGATCAACTTCCATCACGCCGACGCGCTGACCACGGCCGACCGCTTCACCCTCCTGCGGACGCTGATCGGCGACATCGCCGGCCGCCACGGCGCGATCGCGAGCTTCATGCCCAAGCCGCTGACCGGGCGCACCGGCTCCGGCGCCCACGTCCACCTCTCCGCGCTGGACGAGGAGGGCGAGAACGCGTTCGCGGACGCGGCCGATCCGCGCGGGCTGGGCCTGTCGCGCACCGGCTACGCGTTCCTCGGCGGGGTCCTGGCGCACGCGCGCGGCCTCGCGGCGCTCACGATGCCGACGGTCAACTCCTACCGCCGGCTGCACTCCTCGGGCGGGTCCTCCGGCGCGCGCTGGGCCCCCGACGCGATCGTCTACGGCGGCAACGACCGCACGACGATGCTCCGGGTCCCGGGCCCGGGCCGGTTCGAGGACCGCGCGGTGGACTCCTCCTGCAATGCCTACCTCGCCCTCGCCGGGATCGTCGCCGCGGGCCTGGACGGCGTCGACCGCGGCCTGGACCCGGGCGCCCCGCTCAGCGGGGCCGGGGGCGCCGGCGCCGGCACGCTGCCCCGGACGCTGGCCGAGGCCCTCGACGCGCTCGAGGCCGACGTCCTGCTGCGCGACGCGCTCGGCGAGGAGGCGGTCTGCGAGCTCATCGCGGTCAAGCGGATGGAGTGGGGCTCCTACATGGAGTCGGTCACCGCGTGGGAGCGCGAGACCTACCTGCGGCGCCTCTGATGGACCTCGACCAGGACCTCGTCGTCGTCGGCGGCGGCATCACCGGGCTGAGCGTCGCCGTCCACGCCGCCCGGCTCGGCCTGCGGACGACCCTGCTGGAGGCCGGACCGCTCGGCGGAGTGTCCACCCAGCGCTCCGGCGCGCTCGTGCGCACGCACTACGCCGACCGCACCTCGGCCGCCCTCGCGCTCCGCGGCCTCGAGCTGTTCGAGGGATTCGCGGAGCGTTACGGCGGGCCCAGCGGGTTCGTCGCCACGGGGTTCGCGTACGTCCCGACGCCGCAGGAGCGCGACGACGGGTCGCTGGCCGCGCGCGTGGCGATGCTCGCCGAGGTCGGCGTCGAGACCACGCTCCTGGACGCCGACGGCCTGCGCCGGATCGACCCCTCCGTGGACGTCTCCGACGTCGGGGTGGCGGTCCACGAGCCGCGGTCGGGGTACGCGGACCCGGCGCTCACCACGGCGACGCTCGCTCGGGCGGCCGCCGACGCCGGCGCGCGCCTGCTGCCCCGTCACCGCGCCGACGCCCTCGTCCGCGACGGCGGCGACCACGTCGTCGGGGTCCGGGCGAGCGCTCCGGACGGCGGTGCCTGGACGATCGCCTGCGGCGCCGTGGTGCTCTGCGCCGGCACGTGGTCGGCGTCGCTGGCGGCGACGGCGGAGATCGCCCTGCCGCTGCGGCCGACGGCGGTGAAGCTCGCCTTCGTCGAGCGGCGCGTGCCGCACCACCTCACGGTGATCGACGCCCCGAACGGGACCTACCTGCGTCCCGAGGGCGCCGGCGCCACGCTCGTCGGCCGGCGGACGTGGACCGACGAGCCGCTCGAGAGCCCGGACGCGCCGCTGCCGCAGGTCGACGGCGCCTTCCTCGCCGACGCCGCAGCGCGACTGGCACGGCGGATCCCGTCGGCGACGGGCGCACCCGTGGCCGGCGCACGTGCCGGGATGCTCGACATGACCCCCGACGGCCTGCCCTACGTGGGTCCGGTCGCCGCGCGCCCCGGCCTGTGGCTCTGCTGCGGCTGGAGCGGCACCGGCTTCAAGACCGGGCCGGCGGTCGGCGAGGCGCTGGCCGAGGCGATCGCCGGTCGCGTCGGGGACCCGGCGTGGCTCGGCTCGTTCGGACTCGAGCGGGCGCCGCTGACCGCGGGGGTGCGCTCGCCCCACTAGCCACCGGTCCCGGAGAGCCCGCTCGCGCCGCGTCCCCGCACCGGCGTCGAGCGCCGCCCGACGCGCCGGACGGCGCGTCCGCCCCCTGTCGTCCCCACCACCGGTGCGGGACTATCCGTGATGGTTGGAACACCCCGAAATCACGCCGCCTCCATTTGGCGCAACGGCGCGCACGACGTTCGGACATCGGTCCCAATTCCCACCCAACCACGCGTCCTAGCGTTCGGCCCATGAGCCACTACGGAGGTCCACGTCGTGTCACCTGAAGTCACGAAGGCGCTCGAGACGCAGGCGGCGGTCAACTCGGAGTTCTTCTACTGGGTGTCGATCGCCCTGATGCTCCTGATCCACGCCGGCTTCCTCGCCTACGAGGCCGGCGCGTCCCGGTCCAAGAACGTCCTGGCGACGTCGATCAAGAACCTGCTGGCGCTCGCGGTCGTGATCGCCACGTTCTTCTTCTTCGGCTGGTTCCTCTACAACGCCTTCCCCACCGGCGTGCCCCGCCTGACCGACGCCGCGAAGAACGCCCTGCCCTGGTCGGACAACATGGGGCCGAACATCCAGGACTCGGCCAGCGGCATCTTCTGGGGGGCGTTCGCGCTCTTCGCCGCCACGACCGGCTCGATCATGTCCGGCGCGGTGCTGGAGCGGATCCGCACCAGCGCGTTCCTCGTGCTCGCCGTCGTGCTCGGCTCGGTCGCGTGGATCATCGCCGCCGCCTGGGGCTGGCACGGCTCGGGCTGGCTGCTGACCGAGTGGGGCCTGCACGACCTCGGCGCGGCGGGCTGCGTGCACCTCGTCGCCGGTGCGTTCACCCTCGGCGTGCTCATCAACCTCGGACCGCGCATCGGCCGGTTCAACGCCGACGGCAGCCCCAACACCATCCGTCCACACAACCTCCCCCTCACGATGGTCGGCCTGATGCTGATCTTCGTCGGGTTCTTCGGATTCCTGATGGGGTGCGCGGTGTACGCCGGTGGCGGGTACGCGACGATCTTCGGCACGCCGACGAACCTCTCGGCCTTCGCCTTCAACACCCTGATGGGGCTCGGCGGCGGCATCATCGGCGCGTACCTGACCTCGCGCGGGGAGCCGTTCTGGACGATCTCGGGCGGCCTGGCCGGCGTCATCTCGGTCGCCTCGGGCCTGGACCTCTACCACCCGGCGCTCGGCTTCGTCATCGCCATGGTCGGCGGCATGATGATCCCGCTCACCGGGAAGCTCCTCGAGCGGTTCCGGATCGACGACGTCGTCGGCGCGGTCTCCGTCCACATGTTCATGGGCATGTGGTCGCTCGTCGCGGCGGGCATCTTCCTCGACGGCTACCCGAACGCCCAGGGGATCCCGTCGATCTCGTTCCTCGGCCAGGTCGGCTCGATGCTGGTGTTCCTCGCGCTCGGCTTCGTGCCCGGCTACCTCATCTCGCTCGTGATGAAGGCGACCGGCACGCTGCGGGTCCCCGGCCCCGTGGAGCTCCAGGGCCTGGACCTCAGCGAGGTGCCCGCGACCCCGTACCCCGAGGGCATTCCGACCACGAGCATGCCCGAGCCGGCCAGCAACGGGGCCGCGCGACCCGGGGGTCCCCTGCCGTCCCCGAGCGCGATCGCCCACCGGCCGTCGGACGTCTGATGAGCATCGACGGAAAGGAGGTGCGCGCATGAACGCCAGTCCGATCGAGAGCTACGACGGCGCCGGAGTGGTCTTCACGTTCGGCGGCGACTCGCTCGGGACGTGGATCTTCCTCGTCCTGGCCGTGGTCCTGTTCGTCGGCTTCGTGGTGCGGATGATGATCCACGAGAACCACGCCTACGCCGCGGTCTGCGGCGAGGCGGCTCCCGAGCCCGGTCCGCCCGTGGAGTCCGAGCCCGCGCCGGTGGGCTCGCCCTAGCCGGCCCGCGCCGCCCGTTCCTCCCCCTCCCGACGCCCCGCGGCCGCTGCCGGCCGTGGGGCGTCGGACCTCGGGCACCGAAGTTTCACCACTGAAACCCCACGACCGGCGATCATCGGCGGGTGCTGCCCTCGCTCTCCCGTCGCCGCTTCGTCGGCGGCGCCGCCGCCGGCGTCGCGACGCTCGGCCCGCTCTCGGCCCTCGCCTCCGCGGACCCCGTCCCGGACGTCTCGCTGTACCTCGGCCCAGCCCTGGAGCCCGAGCTCGTCACCGTGACCGACACGGCGTTCGCCGCGTGGTGGTGGACGGCGGAGCCCGCCGACACGACGGTCCGGCTGACGCCGCTCGAGGGCCCCGACGCCGGCCGCACCCGGACCCTGCGGCTGGAGGAGCGCACGCAGGTGCACGTCGCACGCGTCGGCGACCTGGCCCCGGGCCGGCGGTACGCCTACGAGCTGTGGTCCGGCGGCCGTCGCGTCTCCCTCGGCGAGAGCGCCGCCGACCCGGGCGCCTTCCGCACGCTGCAGCCGCCGCCCGGGCGGCGCCTGGCGACGATCGCGCTGATGAACGACCTCCACGTCGGCGAGCGCTGCTCGGGCACGGTCACCGACGCGCTCGGGCCGTCGGTGCCACCCTGCTACTCCGCCGAGACCTACCCGGACTACGCGTACCGGATGCTCGACGCCGCGATCGGCGAGCTGCACGGCGTGCCGGTCGACCTCGTCGTGGCCAACGGCGACCTGAGCCACGGCGGTGGCGCGGAGGACGTCCGCCGCGCGCTGAGCCAGCTGCGTCGGCTGCAGCGCCCGCTCCTCGTCACCCGCGGCAACCACGACAAGCGCCAGCCGGCCGGCACGTGCGCCCTCGACGGGGACTGCCTGCGCGAGCAGGCGTTCCCCGAGCAGCCGGCGGGCTCCAGCACGCTGCTGAGCGTCGAGCGCGTCGGCGAGCGCGTGGCGGTCGTGGGGCTCGACTCCTGGGACGCCCGGACGCGGCAGCCCAGCCTCCTGCACGGCGACCAGCCGGCGTGGCTGGACCGGCAGCTGACCACCCTGCGCGGCGAGGGTCGGGACGTCGTGGTGGCGTTCCACCACCCCCTGCTCGTCGCGGGCCAGGGGGTCGCTGCCGACCAGGGTGCCGACGCGGTGCTCGCCGTCCTGGCGCGCCACCCGCACGTGCGCCTCGTCGTCCACGGCCACACCCACGCCAACGCGCTGCAGTTCCACGGCCCGACCGGGCGACGGCTCCCCTTCCTGCAGAACGGCGCCACGAAGGAGTACCCCGCCGGCTACGCGCTGCTGCACGTCCACGAGGACGGGATCGTCCGCACGTTCCACCGCCCGGTCACGGCCTGGACGCGCACCTGGACGGCGACGAGCGCCCGGCAGGTCTGGGGCCTGCACCCGTCGATCACGCGGGGCACGATCGAGACCCGCGCGTTCGTGCACCGCTACCACGGGCAGCCGCTGGCCTCCGCCGCCGTGCCGGTCCCGGCCGCGCAGGCCGGCCGACCCGCCGTCTCCACCGTGCGCCGCACGACCGCGAGCCGGCTGGCGCGCGGGCTCGCGGTCGGCGTGCACGTGCCCGAGCAGGCGCGCGTGAGCGTCCTGCTCCGCGCCGAGCTGCCGCGACGCGACGGGCGCCGGCGGACCGTCGTCCTGGCGCGGGCGACGCGGCGCAGCGCGCCCGGCACGATCGAGCTGACGCTGCGGCCCGGCCGCGGCGCCCGCCGCGCGCTGGCGCGGCTCACGCGCGCGACGAACGCGACGATCGAGGTCGCCCTCGTCCCGCCCGCGGGCCGCGCGCTGACGCTGCGCCGCCGGATCCTGCTGCGACCGCGCTAGTCACCGGTCACGCCTCGACACGCAACGGCAGTGCGACCCGGGAGGTCCGGCGAGGCCCGGGCCCGTTCACGGACGGGCCCGAGCCGGAGGGATCAGCCGTGGCGGCTGTAGAGCTCGTCGAGCAGGCTCGCGCGATCGGCGAGGTCGTAGTTCTCGGCGAGGTAGCGGTCGACCTCCTCGCGCGGCGTGCCGTCGAGCACCATGTTCAGCGCGACGAGGCGAGCGCCGGCGGCGTCGCCCCCACCGCTGCCGGCGTCGTCGAACGACGTCTGGCGCGCGGGCGGCGCGGCGGGCGTGGTCGGCACGACCTCGGCGCCCGACGGCGCGGACGGGGCCGCGAGAGCCTCGGGGTCGACGTGCGGCTCGGTGGCGACGGCCTCGCCCGGATCGACCTGCGGCTCGGCGGCCGCGGCCGGCGGGGCGGCGGGACGCGCGATCGGCGCGGGCTTCGGCGCCGGCGGCGCGACCGGGGCGGCGGCCGGCGCGGGATCCAGGCCGCCGACCTCGGCGACCTGACCGTGCAGCAGCGACAGGTCGGCCTGGACCCGGTGCGCCGCGGTGCGGAGGTGCTCGAGCAGGCCGGTGACCTCGCCCTCGAGCGCCTCGACGCGCTGCAGCATGAGGCTCGTGGCCTGCTGGACCGTGGCGACGTGGCCCTGGGCGGTCGCGGCGGCCTCGCTGCGCGTGGCCTCCGCCTCGGCGCCGGCCGACTCGCGGGTCCGGCGGGCCTCGGTGTCGGCGTCGCCCGTGATCCGCGCGGCCTCGCCGCGGGCCTGGCGCTCGATCTCGACGGCGGTCGTCTCGGCGGCCTGGACGATCGCCCGGACCTGCTCGGACGCGGCGGTGGCCAGCGAGGACACGACCCCGGGGTCGGCGACCGACGCCGACGGGGCCGGCGCGGCGGACGCCGGGGCGTCGGCCCGCTGCTGCAGCTCCTCGACCTCGCGCGCGACGGCGGCGAGGTGCTCGTCGACGGCGGTGGTCTCGTAGCCGCGGCGCGAGATGGGGAAGTCGCGCTTCTCGATGGACTGGCGGTCGAGCGACACTCTCAGGGTCCTTTCGGCCGGCAGACGGCGTCTTCCGCCCGCACGGCGACGGAATCTAGCGGACGGCCTGGCCGGAGCCCGCGCCCTCCCGCCCGCCCGCGACCCGCACCACGCCGTCCGGGTCGCGGCGCAGGAGCCCGTCGCGGACGAGGCCGGCCAGCGCCTGCTCGACGCGCTGGGGGTCGAGGTCGTCGGGCAGCGGTCCCCCCTGCGTGACCGCCGCGACGATCCGGCCGCGGACGTAGCGCGTGCTGTCCTCGAACCGCTCGCGGGTGCCCGGCGCGGCGCGCGGCCGGATCTGCACCGCGTGCGCCGAGGCGCACCACGGCGCCGCGGGGCAGCGACCGCAGCCCGCGTCGCGCGCACGGCAGATCGTGGCGCCGAGCTCCATCGCCGCCTGGTTCCACGTCGCCGGATCGGCGGGCGGCAGCAGCTCCTCGGGCGTTCCGAGCGCGAGCCGCTCGCTGATCCGCACGACGTTCGTGTCGACGGCCGCGACCGCCTCCCCGAAGGCGAAGGACGCCACCGCCGCCGCGGTGTACGGGCCGACGCCCGGCAGCCGCCGCAGGCCCGCGGCGTCCGCCGGCCAGCCGTCGCGCGCCACGATCGCGCAGGCGTCCTGCAGCCGCACGGCGCGGCTGTTGTACCCCAGGCCGACCCAGGCGCCGAGGACGTCGTGACGCTCGGCCGCAGCGAGCGCCGACGCCGTCGGCCAGCGCTCGAGCCACGCCTCCCACCGAGGAACGACCCGCGCGACCTGCGTCTGCTGGAGCATGACCTCCGAGACGAGGATCGCGTAGGGATCGCGGGTCCGGCGCCAGGGCAGGTCGCGCGCCGCGCGGCGGTACCACGCGAGCACCGCCGCGACCGCCTCGTCGCGTCGCCGCAGGTCGTCGAGCGACGGGGCCCGGGTGGCGTCGGCGCGCACGCCGACACGGTAGCCCGGACGGGCGACGGCCCGTCCGCTCCGCGGTGCCGCCGAGCGGCACCGCGGAAGCGACGGGCTACTTCTTCCGGTTGCCCGGCAGGTAGTACGTGCGGCCCTTGTGGGTCACGCGGACCGACAGCGTCTGCCGGCTGGTGATCGTGCCCGGGCGCAGGGCGCGGTAGGCGAGCTCGATCCGACGGGTGTCGAGCTTCGCCGAGACGATGTACGTCAGGCGACCGCCGGCGCGCGTCTTCAGGCCGGTCTTCACGAGGCGCCGCTTGCCGTCGCGGGTGCGGTGGTAGACGTCCACGAGCGCGCCACGGATACCCTTGCCGCGGCTGTCCACGACGTAGCCGCGGATGAGCGGCCGCGCCCCGCGCTTGATCGTCGTCCGGCGGTCGTGGATCCGTCCGTTCTTCCCGGCCGGGAACCACGCCCGCAGGCGCGCCTTGAGCAGGCGGCCCGCCTCGTCCGGCGTGCCGGTCCGCGCCCCGTCGCCGCTGCCGCCCGGGGCCGTGCTGCCGTTGGGCCGCGGGAACTGCGTCGCGTGGACCGCGGCGGTGTTGCCCGCGGCGTCCTCGACCTCGGTCAGCACGGTGTGCGGGCCCGGGGCGAGCTTGCGGTAGTCGACGGCGATCTCGCGCCCGGCGACGCCGAGCGGGCACGGCTGCGGGGCGACGAACTGGTACGGGTTGCCGTCGGTGGGGTCCGCGTCGGTGCACGTGCCGTCGCCCAGCGGCTGGCTCGCGACGGGCTGGCCGTCGACGATCGTGTGCGTGCGGTAGAGCCCGCCGCCCTGGTCGGCGGCGTCGAAGCGGACCTTCAGCACGCCCGAGCTCTCGCCGTCGTCGGTGACGGCGAGGTTCGAGACGGTCGGCTTCGCCGCGTCCTTCAGCCCGACGACCGCCTGGGCGACGTCGAGCGACAGGCCGTTGGAGGTGCAGTACCCGGCGCCGCCGTTGTTGCACGAGACGAGGAAGCGCACCGAGCTGGCCTCCAGCCCCTCCTTGCGCAGCTCGCCGTCGAGGTCCGACGGGCAGTCGGTGCCCTGCTTCTCGCAGCTCTCCAGCTGCGTGCCGTTCGTCTCGGCGCGGTAGACGACGCGCGACTCGCTGCCCGCGGCGGCGAGTCCCGACGTCGTGCGACGAGCCGTGAGCCGGACGATCGGCAGCCCCGGAGGCGCGTCGAACGTCCAGACCGCGCGGGCGCCGAACGCCGGGTTGAGGCCGATCGCCGCGCGCAGCGCGCCGCCGGAGGCGCAGCCGTTGGAGGCGTCGGCGCCGGGACTGAACGACGGGGTCCATCCGGCGGCGCCGATCGGCGCGCCGTTCGGGCCCTTGCAGGCGTAGACGGAGTAGGTGCCGTCGGCGGCCGACGCTGACGACGCGAGCACCAGGGCGATCGGCACGGACAGGGCGAGCGGCGCGGCACGGCGCAGCGGGCGTCGGAGCACGGGGGTCCTTCTTCGGGGGGGGGGGGATGCGGGGGTCGGCCCGCGGGGGCGGACCGGCGTCGCCTGAACCTACCGGGCCCCTCCCCGTCCGGTGCGCACGGAACCGTGCAGCCTCCCGCCGGTCGTCCGGCCGGGTCGCGGCCGTCCGCGGTCAGGGTCGCAGCGCGGCGAGCCGCTCGGCCGCCACGTCGAGCACGGCGTCCTGCTTGCAGAACGCGAAGCGCACGAGCGACCGTCCGGCCGTCTCGTCGTCGTAGAAGCCGGCGGTCGGCACCGCGACCACGCCGCAGCGCTCGGGGAGCTCGCGGCAGAACCGCAGGCCGTCCTCCTCCCCCACCGAGCGCACGTCGACGGTCACGAAGTACGTCCCCGCCGACGGCAGGACCTCGAGGCCCGCGGCGCGCAGCCCGTCCTGCAGGCGGTCGCGCTTGCGGGCCAGCGAGGCGGCGGCGTCGGCGAAGAACGACGCGTCGTAGCCGAGGCCGTGCGCCACCGCGCGCTGGAGGGGGCCGTGCCCGGAGAAGGTGAGGAACTGCTTGGCCGCGGTGACCGCCTCGACGAGCTCCGCCGGACCGGTCGCCCAACCGACCTTCCAGCCGGTGACCGAGAACGTCTTGCCCGCCGACCCGATCGTGACCGTGCGCTCGGCCATGCCCGGGAAGGTCGCCAGCGGGAGGTGCTCGCCGTCGAAGGCTTGGTGCTCGTAGACCTCGTCGCAGATGGCGATCAGGTCGTGCTCGACGCAGAGCGCGGCGATCTCGCTGAGCTCCTCGCGGCTGAAGACCTTGCCCGTCGGGTTGTGCGGCGAGTTCAGGACGAGCAGCCGCGCGGGAGCGCCGCCCCCGGGCACGCCGCCCGACGCATCGCCCTGCGCCCCGCCCGAGACCGCCGCGCGGAGCTGCTCGAGGTCGAAGGCGAAGTCCGGCGCGCGGAGCGTCACCGGTCGCCGCACCCCGCCCGCCATCGCGATGCAGGCGGCGTAGCAGTCGTAGTACGGCTCGACGGCGCCGCCGGCGTCGCCCGGCTCGCAGAGCCCGAGGAACGCGGCCGCGAGCGCCTCGGTGGCGCCGACGGTCGCCTGCACCTGGGTGTCGGGGTCGAGCTCCAGGCCGTAGCACCGCGACTGGTGCGCCGCGACGGCCTCGCGCAGCTCCGGGCGGCCCCGCGCGGGCTCGTACTGGTTGGGGCCCTCGCGGAGGGCGCGCGCGGCGAGCTCCAGGAGCTCCGCCGGCCCGTCGACGTCGGGGAAGCCTTGGCCGAGGTTGATCGCGCCGGTCCGCTGGGCCAGGTGGGTCA
>JALRCL010001037.1 GCA_023268575.1 Patulibacter sp. | reverse complement strand
CCGGCGAGGGGGCGTCCCCGGGCGATGGATCGTCGTCCGGGGACGACTCGTCCTCCGGCGGTGGCTCCTCCTCCCGCGACGGCTCCTCCTCGGGTGAGGGGGCGTCCTCGCGGCGCCGACCGTCCGGTGCGGAGCGCCCGTCCGGGACGTCCGCCGGCGACGCGCCGCGTGGCGGCGCGTCGTCCGACGGCGAGGCGACCCGCGGCAACGCGTCGTCCGACGGTGGGGCGACCCGTGGCGAGGCGTCGTCCGGTGGCCGCGCGGGCGCCGGCGCGGCGGTGGCCTCCGCCGAGCACCGCGCGGCCTCTCGGAGTCGCGAGGCCCGCCGGGCCGCCCGCGCGGCCGAGCGCCGGGCCCAGCAGCGCGCCGACGCCCGTGAGCGGGCCTCCCGCCGCAGCGGCGGAGGCGACGCCGCCGCCGCTCGCGCCGCCGCGAACGCCGGCTGATTCCGCTGGTCGGCGCCTGACCCCGCCGGCCCGGGTCCTCGCGCCGTCGCGCCTTCCGCCCCGCTCCCCCGGTGCGGTCCGTCCTCTCCGCCGGTGCGGCCCGTCGCGGGCGGGGGAGGAGAGAGGGAGAGAGGCCGTCGGCGACTTCGACGGCGTGGACGGCGTGGGTGGCGTTCGTCGCGGTCGTCGGGAGGGCGCGATTGGCGGCCTCGACGTCACGTGCGTCGTTCGTGCGGTCCGTCGTGGTCGACGGGGGATGGGTCGACGACATCGACGGTCTGCACGCTGATGGTGCGGTTCGTCGAGCTCGTCGCGATGCGGTTGGCGAGGTCGACGGTGCGCATGCTGATGGTGCGGTTCGTCGGGCTCGTCGCACCGCGGTCGGCGACATCGACGGCGCGCATGCGTTGGTGCGGTTCGGCGGTCGTCGGAATGGGCGATCGGCCACATCGACGTCGTGTGCGCCGGAGATGCGGCTCGTCGCGCTCGGTGGCGGTCGGTCGGCGACACCGACGTCGTGCACGTCGTGGATGCGGTCCGTCGAGCTCGCGATGGCAGGTCGAACGAGCTCGACGTTCGGCACCCGGGGCGGTCCGCGTCCGGGCCGACGGCCCGCTCACCGCGCCTCCCGCTCTCCGGGGGCACCGAGGTCGTCGTCGCGCTCGCGGCGAGGGCGGACGCCGGCCCGGACCGGGCGAGGTCCGTAGCATCGCCGCCGATGACGGGCAGCCTCGCGATCGTCGGCCTCGGACCGGGCACCGCCGCCTGGCGCACCGCACGGGCCGAGGAGGTCGTGCGCGACGCCGAGGTCGTCGTCGGCTACGGGCCCTACGTCGACCAGTGCGCCGACCTCCTGCGGCCCGAGCAGCGGGTGGAGCGCGGCACGATGGGGGCGGAGGAGGAGCGTGCGGCGGTCGCGCTCGCGGAGGCCGCCGCCGGCCGGCGGGTGGCGCTCGTCTCCTCCGGCGACGCCGGGATCTTCGGGATGGCCGCGCTGGCGCTGCGCGCGGCGGCCGCGCTGCCGGAGGACGAGCGGCCGGGGGTCGAGGTCGTGCCGGGGATCACCGCCGCCACCGCGGCGGCCGCGCGGCTCGGGGCGCCCCTGGGCGACTTCGCGACGGTCTCGCTCTCCGACGTCCTGGAGCCGTGGGAGAAGGTCGAGGCGCGGATCGCCGCGCTCGCCGCGACGGACCTCGCCCTCGCCCTCTACAACCCGCGCTCCCGGACGCGGGAGTGGCAGCTCGGCCGGGCGCGCGACGTGCTCGCCGCGCACCGCGACCCGGCCACCCCGGTGGCGCTCGTTACCGACGTCGGTCGCGACGACGAGCGGATCGAGCACACGACGCTCGCCGGCCTCGATCCCGAGCGCGTCGCGATGCGCACCCTCGTGCTCGTCGCCGGGCCGACGGCCGAACGGGTCGGACCGTGGCTCGTCACGGCCCGCGGCCGGTGACGCCCCGGCGCGGCTGCGTCCGCTGAGGGCCACGCACCCGCGCGCTGGTGCCATGCGCCGACGGGCGACGGTCGGCCGGCCTGCGCGTCCGTCGCTCCCGCCGGCATCGGCTGACTCCGCGTGCGGCACGGCGAACCCGTGTGGCGACGCCGC
>JALRCL010001022.1 GCA_023268575.1 Patulibacter sp. | reverse complement strand
GCGTCGCCGCCGCACGCGAGCACGCCCGCGCCGAGCGCGCCGAGCTCACCGCCGCGGTCGCCGAGACCCGGCGACGCGCCGAGCGCAGCCGCCGCAACGTCGCCGGTCCCGGCCGCGACGGCGACAAGCACGGCGCCGAATGGGTCCGCTCGCGCGCCGACGGAGCGCAGCGGCGGGCGCGGCGGATGACGAGCCGCGTGGACCGGATCGACGTGCCCGACGCGCCGCGGCAGGACGCCGCGCTGAGGCTGGCGCTCACCGCCGCGGAGCAGCGCCAGGGCTGGGTCGCGGCGCTCGAGGGCGTCGAGGTGCGCCGGGACGGCTGGGCGCTCGGCCCGCTGGACCTCGCGGTCGAGCTGGGCGACCGGGTCCTGCTGACCGGGCCCAACGGCAGCGGCAAGTCGACGGTGCTCGCGCTGCTCGCCGGGCGCCTCGCCCCCGACGCCGGGCGCGTGCGGCGGGCCCCGAGCGCCGTGGTGGCCGAGCTCGGCCAGGCGCGGGACCTGCTCGCCGCCGACACGCGGCCCGTGGCCGCCGCCGTGGCCGAGTTGGCGCACCGCGGCGCCGCGCCCGGCGACCCGGACCCCGGACGATCGCGATCGGACGACCCGGAGGGCGCAGGGCGGCTCCGCGACGACGCGCGAGCCGCGGCGCCGCCACCGGAGACGGTGACCGCCGTCCGCGCGGCCCTGGCGACCTTCGGCCTCGGTGCCGAGGTCGTCGAGCGTCCGGCGGCGACGCTGTCCCCCGGCGAGCGCACGAAGGCCGAGCTCGCCCTGCTCGCCGTGCGGCGCGTGACCTGCCTGCTGCTCGACGAGCCGACGAACCACCTCGACGTCGCGGCGCTCGAGGCGCTCGAGGCCGCCCTGGACGGCTGGCCCGGCGCGCTCGTCGTCGCCACGCACGACCGCCGGCTGCGCGAGGCGCTGCGACCGACGACGGAGCTGCGCCTGCCCGCACCGTCGATCGCCTGACCGACCGGGTGCGTGCGGGCCCGCGGCACGCGACCGGCCCGGGCAGCCGAGGAACGGACCGCGGACGGGCACCCCAGCCGGCCGGCGTCCACCGGTCGCGATACTCGCTCCCATGGACCTCGAGATCGCAGGCAGAGTCGCCCTCGTCGGCGGAGCGACGTCCGGCATCGGCCGGGCGATCGCCGCCGCCCTCGTGGCAGAGGGCGCGACCGTCGTGGTGAGCGCCCGCGACGACGCGCGCACCGCGCAGGCCGCGACGGAGCTCGGCGCGGCCGGGCACGTGGCCTGGGACACGGCCGACGTCGCGGGCGCCGATGCGGTGGTCGACGCGGTCGAGCGCGATCACGGGCCCGTCGACCTGCTGATCACGAACACCGGCGGTCCGCCGATCGGGCCCGATCCGCTGTCCTTCGACGACGCGCAGTGGGCCGACGCGCAACGGCACCTCGTGCGCGCGCCGATGGCGCTCCTGCGGCGCGTGCTGCCCGGGATGCGCGAGCGCGGCTTCGGCCGGGTGGTGAACGTCGCCTCGACCGCGGTCCGCGAGCCGCT
>JALRCL010001020.1 GCA_023268575.1 Patulibacter sp. | reverse complement strand
TGACCCACTCCTTCCCGCGACAGGTGGGATCGGGGACGCCGTCGCTGCCGCCGACGTCGCGCAGCCACGCGTTCCACCCGTCCACGTACCCGTGCATCGCCTCGCGCAGCTCGGGCTTCGGCCCCAGCGGGGCGGGCTGGGCGAGCAGCCGCTCGACGGTCCGGCGGTCCCGGATCCGCTGGTAGAAGAGGTCGCTGGCGAGGTTCGTCGCCGTCGAGCCGTTGCCGCGGATCGCGTACTTCGCGTTCGGGCCGAAGTACCGCGAGCGCTCGCCGTTGGCGGTGACGTAGGCCTCCGCGACCGTGCAGACGGTGTCCTCCGCGAGGGCCTTCGCGTAGCCGTAGCCGAGCGACGCGTAGTCGGCGGCCCGGACGTGCGGGATGCCGTACGCGGTGCGCGTGACGGTCACGTCGTAGGTCGGCGTCGTCACCTTGCCGGCGGCCGACGCGGTCGCGGGAGCGAGCGCGAGGACGGTGGCCAGCAGGGCCGTGAGGGCTGGTCGGAGCGTCACCAGCCGACCCTACGGGGAACGCTCCTGTTCGTGGACCTTTACGGCGTCCGCGCACGGCCGCCGACCCGGCGCATCCTGATCGCCGCCAGCGAGGCGACGAGCACCGACGCGACGGCGGCCAGCACGATCGCCGCCGCCTCGCCCGCGCCGACGACCCCCGAGCGCAACCCGAGGGTCGCCACCGCGGAGGGCACGCCGAGCTGGGCGGCCGCGACGGCGCCGACGCTCCAGTCCAGGCGCAGCAGCCGCGCCGCGACGACGTGCACTGCCACCGCCCCGCCCGTGAGCGCACCGGCGAGCAGGAGGAGCTCGGGCTCCTCGGCGAGCGCCCCGACGTCGAGTCGCGCGCCGAGCAGCACGAAGAACACCGGGACGAGGAACCCCTCGCCGACCCCGATGAGCTCGCGGGCGACCGTCCGTGGCTCGCCCGCGAGCGCGAGCACCGCGCCGATCGCGAAGCCCGCCAGGAGGACCGAGGAGCGCAGCTCGACCGCCAGCCAGCACAGCGCGAACAGCCCGAGCAGCGACAGGCGCAGCCGCAACCCCCAGTTCTCGCGCAGGGACCGGTGCCCGGGACGCCGCAGCAGGCGCCGCACCGCGGGGCGCGTCGCGACGACGGCGAGGAGCGCCCCGAGCAGGACGATCGCCGCGCTGCCGAGGATCGTCTCCGCGAGGTGGCCCTCGGCGAGCACCGCCGGCACCGCGACGATCGTCGCGACGTCGGCGACGACGACCCAGGCGAGCGCCCGCGTCGCCAGGCCGCCGGGCGGCCCCGCCACGGCGAGGACGGGCAGGACCACCGCGGCCGACGACGCCGCCAGCAGGAGCGCCAGGACGGCGGCGTCCAGCGTCGTCAGCCCGTCCAGCAGCAGGGCGAGCGGCACCGCGAGGGCGACGACGATCGTGGTGGCCAGCACCCCGTCGCGCAGTGCGGCCCCGAGTCCCGGGGCCCGCAACGGCAGGTGGGTGCCCGCGATGAGCATCAGCAGGGCGAAGCCGACGTCGGACAGCGCCTCGAGGCCCGGGTCCGTCGCGTCGACCCAGCCGAGGCCGCCGGCGCCGACCGCGATCCCGCCGAGCAGCTGCCCGACGACGAGCAACGGTCCGAGCCCGTGCCGCAGGGCGAGCAGCGGCCCGAGCAGCCCCGCCGCGACCACGATCGCCAGCGCCCCGAAGTCCATCGCCGGCGGCACGCTACCCGCCCCGCACCGGGGGCCGACGATTCAGGTCAGGATCTGACCGCTACGCGATCGAGGATGCCCCTCGTCCCGTCCGCCGCACCAGGCGACGCCCGAAGGAACCAGGAGACGCCCCGTGAGCACCACCGACACCACGACGCCGACCATCACCGGCCTCGACTTCGTGACGATCCCGACCCAGGACCCGGACCGCGCCGCGCGCTTCTACGGAGAGGTCCTCGGCCTGCGCAAGGACGACAAGGCCGACTACGAGTTCTGGGCCGGGTCGACCTGCCTGGCGATCTGGGCGCCGGAGCAGGTCGGCCGTCCGTTCATCCCCCAGAAGGGCGCCCACCTCGCCCTGCACGTCGACGACATCGGCGCCGCGCGTGCGGCCCTCGAGGCGCGCGGCGTGACGTTCGCCGGCGACACGTTCGACACCGGCGTCTGCCACATGGCGATGTTCTCCGACCTCGACGGCAACGACCTCATGCTCCACAGCCGCCACACCCCGCGGACCTGAGCCGCCGGCGCCGGGGCGCTACCGTCGGTCCATGTCCGAGGACCGAGCCACGAGCGCCGACCCGGCCTGCGGCGTCTGCGCGGGCGACGTCCCGCCGCTCGTCGGCAGCCGCCTGACCGGCACGGGCCTGACGCTCGACGCCGCGGCCGCCGCGCTCGTGCGCGACGGCCGACCGCCGACCGGCCTGACGCCGGTGCAGGCGCGCCTCGTCGAGGAGCGTGCCCTCCAGCT
>JALRCL010000964.1 GCA_023268575.1 Patulibacter sp. | reverse complement strand
TCGTCGCCGGCGTCGCGGGGACCGCCATCTGCGCCGACCTCGGTGCCCGCGCCGTGCGCGAGGAGCTCGACGCGCTCGAGGTCCTCGGCGTCGACGTCGTACGCGCCCTCGTGGTCCCCCGCGTCTACGCGATCGCGATCGTCTGCCTCCTCTTCGACGTCTTCGCGCTGCTGGCGGGGGTGCTCGGCGCGATCCTCGTCGTGCTCCAGAACCACGCCCCGCTCGGCCCGTTCTTCTCGACCTTCTTCAACAGCGCGACGACGCTCGAGCTCGCGGCGTCGTTCGTGAAGTGCGCGATCTACGGGGCGATGATCGCCACCGTCTGCTGCTACAAGGGCATGAAGGCGACCGGCGGCGCCGCGGGCGTCGGGCGGGCGGTGAACCAGTCGGTCGTCATCGCGTTCCTCGCCACCGGCGCGATCAACTACGTCTTCACGCAGCTCCTGCTGGCGACGAACCCGGTGCTCTCGGAGGTTCGATGAGCACCCGGCTCGCCGGACGCCGCGCCGCGCAGGCACGCGAGACGCTCGACGTCCTCGGCGACGGGGTCGACCTCGGCTGGCGGATCACCCGCGGCGCCCTGAGCCCGCGGATCCGGCGCTACCTCGCCGAGGTGCTGCGCCAGGCGAGCATCCTCATCACCGGCTCGCTGCTCATCGTCCTCGGGCTCGTGCTCGCCCTCGGCCTCGCGATCGGGATCGAGGGCGCGTACGCGTCGAAGATCGTCGGCGCGCCGTCGGTCGCCGGCGCGTTCGCCGCGATCGCCGACCTGCGCGAGATCACGCCCTACGCGTTCGGCTACATGATGGCCGCGAAGGTCTCCACGGGCTACGTCGCCGAGATCGGGACGATGCAGATCGCGGAGGAGGTCGACGCGCTCGAGGTCATGGGCCTGGACTCGGTGCTCTACCTCTGCTCGACGCGGCTGCTCGGCACGTGGCTCGTGCTGCCGTTCATCTACGCGATCGCGATCGTCGTGGCCTACACCGGCTCGTACTTCGCGGTGGTCACGCAGATCGGGCAGGTCTCCGCCGGCGGCTACCTCGAGCTGTTCTGGAAGTTCCAGAGCCCGCAGGACTACCTCTTCTCGGGCCTCAAGGGCATGGCGATGGCGACCTTCGTCGTGATCGTCGGCTGCTACTACGGCTACCGCGTCCGCGGCGGCCCCGTCGAGGTCGACGACGCCGCGGGTGGCGCTGAGCGGCAGGACGGCGCCGTCGCGCAACGCCGGTCCGCTCCGGGATCCGGGGCTCAGCTCGACGAAGCGGCTCGTGACGCCGGCCTGGCCGACCGTGCGGATCTCCGCCCGCGTGCCGACGTGCAGCGGCGCGAGGGCGTCGTCGGCGATCCGCAGCGTCGCCTCGGCGGTCCCGTCGTCGGCGAGGCGCAGGTCCGTGACGGTCCCGACCCGCCGGCCGGCCACCTGGACGACGGCCTGCTCGACGAGCTGGCTCGCGTTCTCGAACCGGGCACGGAGCTCGTACCCGCCCCCGCGCGGCCAGGCGGCGAGCGCGAGGACCGCCACGGCGACGAGCGCGAGCAGCGCGACGAGCACCGAGCGCGTCTGCGCGCGGCGCGCCCGGCGACCGGCACGGCTCGATCCGGCGACGCGGCTCATCCGCCGATCGGGAGTCGGGGGATGGGCGGGCCCAGCACGACCTGGGAGACGGGGCGTGGCACGACCACCGTCATCCGCCGATCGGGAGTCGGGGGATGGGCGGGCCCAGCACGACCTGGGAGACGGG
>JALRCL010000948.1 GCA_023268575.1 Patulibacter sp. | reverse complement strand
CCGAAGGGCTCCGTGCGGCGTCCCCGTCGAGGAACGGGGCCAGATGACGCACCGCGGGCGAGCCAGACCCTAGCGCGTGGAGCTCGTCCTCCAGGGCCTCGGCGTGCGAATCCGACCGTCGGTCGGGATAGTCGCCGGCGGTCCGCCGCGTTCGCAGGAACGCCCAGTCGGAGGACTGCAGCGCCAGGAGCTCGCGCCACGCGCGCGGCGTCGCGTCGGCCCCCCGCGCGACGACGCGCAGCTCGAGCTCCCGCGCGCGCCAGGCCATCGACGCGACCTGGGGGCCGCTCCAGGTCCAGAGGGTCCGGGGCGTGCCCCACGTCGTCGGGCGTCGGGCGGCGTCCGGCAGCGGCGGCGCGTCGGTCGCCGCGGCGGCGACGGCGTCGGCGTGGACGAGCTCGAGCCCCTGGGCGTTCGCCTCGTCGAGCAGCGCCTCCAGCCACCACGGCCCCTCGAACCACCAGTGACCGAGGAACTCCGTGTCCAGCGCGACGACGGCGGTGCCGCCGCCGCGGACCCGCTCGCGCGCGGCGGCGACGAACGCGGCGGCGTCGGACCGGGCGCGCGCCCGGGCGCGCTCGGGGTCCCAGGGCGACCCGTCGTTGGCCCACGGCAGCAGGTCGAAGGTCGTGCGCCGGTGGCTGTCGCGGTACGCGTCGGCGGCCGGGATCGCGCCGTCGGACCAGACGAGGTCCATGAGGACGCGGTCGATCGGCAGCAGCGTCGTGCCCTGGGGCGTGCGGTACGGCCGCAGGTGGCCGGGCGCGCCGAGGCCGAGCGCGTCGGTCAGCTCGACGCAGGTCGCGCGCACGCCCGCGTCGTCGAGCGCCCCGTCGAGCGCCGGGTCGTAGGCGCACTCGGGCAGCCACAGCCCACCGGCCCAGCGGCCGGCGCGGGCGCGGTGCGCGGCGATCCCGCCGTCGAGCTGGCGGCGCAGCCCCTCGGGCGTGGCGAGCAGCGGCAGCACGGCGTGGGTCGCCGACGAGGTCCAGGCCCCGTGGCGCAGGAGCGCGCCGGCGACGTCCCCGCCGCGGGCGTCGAACGCCCGCCCGGCCGCCCGGTAGGCCTCGCGCAGCGTCTCGAGGGCCGCGGCCTCCTGCGGTCGGCCGGTCGTGCGCAGGCCGAGGATGTCGCGAGCGTAGACGTCCTCGCGCACCTCGTCGAGGAACGCCCGGAACCGCTCGCCGATCCCGTCGGCCTCGAGCTGGTCGAGCAGGACCGGGGTCAGCGAGAGCGTCAGCCCGGCCGCGTCGGGCCGCCGGTCCAGGAGCTCCAGGAGCGGCAGGTAGCACGTGGCCAGGGCCTCCCACAGCCACTCCTCGCCGAACGGCCACGTCCCGTAGCCCTCGACGTAGGGCAGGTGCGTGTGGAGGACGACGACCAGGCGGCCGTCCCCGGAGTCGGGCTCCGTCAGGGCCGAACCACCGCCACGAAGTCCAGCGCGCGGTCGAGGTCGGCGCCCTGCTCGGCGGTCCGCAGCACGAAGTCCGACGCGGCGATCGCGGGGGTGAACCAGCCGTAGAACGGCTTCGTCAGGCGCAGCGCCTTGTGCACGTGGTCCCAGGCGAGGCGCTCGATCGCGAACTGGTGCAGCGCGAGCTTGCGGGCGTGGAACAGACCGTGGAGCTCGACGTGGCCGAAGTGGCGCTCGAGGAGCTCGCGGTACTCGTCGGCGCGGTACTCCTTCACGTGCCACGGGTTCTCGGACTTCTCGGCGCCCTCGGGCGCGAGCGTCAGGAGGTTCGGCGTGGAGACGTACGCCTCGCCGTGCGGTCCGACGAGCGCCTTGAACCGCTCGAGGATCGCGTCGGGGTCCTGGACGTGCTCGATCGTCTGGAGGAACACGACGACGTCGGTCGGTCCGTCGTAGGTCTCCACGAGCGTGCGCTCGAAGCGGAGGTTCGGCCGCACGTAGCGCAGCCGTGCGTGCTCGTGGGCCTCCGGATTGGCGTCGACGCCGACGACCTCCGCGCCGGAGCGGGCCAGGACGTCGGAGCCGTAGCCCTCGCCGCAGGCGAGGTCGGCCACGCGGACGGCGTCCCCGCCGCGGGCCGCCAGCCGCTCGGCGATCCACTCGTAGACGACGAGGTGCCGCCGGTACCAGTAGTTCTCCTCCGGCACGTCGGGCAGCGTCCGCTCGCCGGTGAGCTCCAGCGGCGGAACCCCGGGGGGCTGGTTGCGCTGGACGTAGCGCGGCGCGGCGGCGGGCATCGCGGCGCAATCTAGTCGCCCGCGCCCGAACCCGGCCGGCCGGTCGGGGCGGGCGGGAGCGCCGCCGTCGCCGGGCGCCCGGTCCGGGGCGGACGGGCCCTCGATGACGGGTCCGTGGCAGACTGCGCCGACCGATGACGCCTTTTCCGACCAGCGGTAGCGCAGCGGCGGAGCCGGACACGGCCGAGCAGATCCGCGACGTCAACACCCGCTACCACGACGGCGCGGCCGAGCACTACGACGCGAAGTGGGGCATCGACTGGGGCGAGGTCGGTCGCGACCAGGTGCTGCAGAAGATCCACAAGCTCCTCGGTCGCCCCGCGCCCGTCTTCGGCGACGCGCTCGAGATCGGCGCCGGCACGGGCTACTTCACGCTCCACCTGTTGCAGGCCGGGCTGATCGAGCGCGCGACCGCGACCGACATCTCGCCGGGCATGATCGCCGCGCTGGAGCGCAACGCGCGGACGCTCGGGCTCGACGTCGCGACGGCCGTCGCCGGGGCCGAGGAGCTGCCGTTCCCCGACGAGAGCTTCGACCTCGTCTGCGGGCACGCGATCCTCCATCACATCCCGGACCTCGAGCGAGCGTTCGCGGAGTTCCATCGCGTCCTGCGGCCCGGCGGGGTCGTGCTCTTCGCCGGCGAGCCGTCCCGCAACGGCGACAAGCTCGCCGCGATCCCGAAGGGCGCCGCGCTGCGCGTGGCACCCGTGTGGCGCCGCCTGATGAAGGCCGGCCCGGCGGTGATCGGCCAGGACGACGGCGGCGAGGAGAACCACGCGCTGGAGCACCTCGTCGACGTCCACGCGTTCGTGCCCGCCGAGCTCCGCGGCCCGGCCGTGGCGGCGGGCTTCGCGACGGTCGACGTCCAGGGCGAGGAGCTCGCGGCGAACTGGTTCGGCTGGTTCAACCGCGCGATGGAGTCGACGGCCAACCCGGACGACATCCCGTGGTCGTGGCGTCGCTACGCCTTCCGGGGCTACCTGCTCTTCCAGCAGCTCGACCGTCGCCTGCTCGAGGGTCGGCTCCCCGCGGGGGTCTTCTACAACCTCATGGTCGTCGCGCGGAAGGCCGCCCGGGCCTGAACCTGCGCGGATCGGGGGCCGCGGCGACCGCGGACCCCGATCCGCCCGGCCGGCGTCACTCCGCCCGGCCGCCGCCGGTCGTCGTGTAGCTCGCCGAGCGCACGACCTTGCGCAAC
>JALRCL010000834.1 GCA_023268575.1 Patulibacter sp. | reverse complement strand
GTTCTCCGCGGTCGACCCGGTGGTGCGCGACCAGCTGCAGGAGGAGTTCCTCCGGCTGCAGGAGGAGCTCGGCAAGACCATCGTGTTCGTCACCCACGACATCGACGAGGCGATCAAGCTCGGCGACCGCGTCGTCGTGCTGCGCGAGCGCTCGCGGATCGCCCAGCAGGGGCCGCCGGACGAGATCCTCGCGGCGCCCGCGGACCGCTACGTGCGGGCCTTCATCGGCGGCGGCGCGGCGGTCAAGCGCCTGCAGCTCGTCCGGGTCGAGGACCTCGAGCGCGAGGACTACCCCGCGTTCACGCGCGCCGACGGCTACGACGGCATCCTGCGGACGCTCCGCGAGCGGCGGCTCGACTGCGCGATCCTGCTCGACGAGCACCGCCGCCCGACGCGCTGGCTCTACCTCGACGAGCTCGAGGACCGCCCGGCGCAGCCCGAGCGCGAGGGCCAGGCGATCTCCGGCGTCGTGACCGCCACGACGACGATCCACGACGCGATGAACGAGATGCTCGCCGCCGGCACCGGCGTCGTCCCGGTCGTCGACGACCAGGGCGTCTACGCCGGCGCGGTGCGGCTGAAGCAGGTGCTCGCCGCCCTCGAGGAGACCCACGTCACCCCGGTCGCCGAGCAGTCCGAGGCCGCACCGGTCCGCACGATCGAGGAGATCACCGGCGAGATCGACGGGCGCGCCGTGCAGGCCGCGCTCGCCGCGGGCGAGGAGGGGGCGAACGCTCCGTGAGCGCGCGGCTGCGCCTGCTCCTGCTGCCGCCGCTGGCGGTCGCCGTCGCCCTCGCCGGCCTCTACCTGTGGGTCGACGGCCAGCAGCTCGACGGCATCTCGCTCTTCGCGCTGACGAACGACGACGGCGCGACGTCGGCCTCGATCTTCGACGCGCACGTCCTGACGAAGGTCGGCGAGCACGTGCGGCTCGTCGGGATCTCGGCCGTCTTCGTGCTGCTGATCGGGATCCCGCTCGGGATCCTGCTGACGCGCACGCGCAGCCGGATCGTCTCGGGCGTGCTCAACGGCTTCTTCGCCGCCGGCCAGGCCGCGCCGGTGATCGGCATCCTCGTCCTGCTCGTCGCGATCTTCCAGCTCAAGAGCTGGGTCCCGTACGTCGGGCTCGTCCTCTACTCCGTGCTGCCGGTGATGAGCAACACGGTCGAGGGCATCCGCAACGTCGATCCGGCGCTGATCGACGCCGCCCGCGGCCAGGGGTTCTCGCGCTGGCAGGTGCTGCGGCGCGTCGAGCTGCCGCTGGCCGTCCCGGTCATGCTCGCCGGCGTGCGCACGGCGCTCGTGCTGCTCGTCGGCACGGCGACCCTCGCGACCTTCGTCGACGCCGGCGGCCTCGGCGACGTCATCAACGACGGGATCAAGAACCAGCGCGACGTCGTGATGATCACCGGCGCCGTCTACGCCGCCCTGCTGGCGGTGACGATCGACTGGCTCGCCGCGATCGCGGAGCGCTGGCTCAGCCCGCGCGGCCTGCGGCCGGAGGCCGGGCGATGAGCCGGGTGCGGAGGACCCGGGTCGCGCTCGCCGCGCTGACGGCCGCCGGGCTGGCCCTGACCGGCTGCGCCGCCCAGTACACCGGTGGCGGCGAGGGGCCGCTGAAGGGCGCGCGGATCGCGTTCGGCTCGAAGGACTTCACCGAGCAGCGCGTGATCGGCCAGATCGCCGTCCAGTACCTGCGCGACCAAGGCGCCGACGTCTGGGACCAGACGGGGCTCGTGAGCTCCGAGGCGGTCCGCGGATCGCTGGAGCGCGGCGACATCGACGCGTACTGGGAGTACACCGGCACCGCGTGGATCACCTACTTCGGCCACGACGAGCCGATCGCCGACGCCGACGAGCAGTTCGAGGCGGTCGCCCGCGAGGACGCTCGGACGCGGGACGCGGACGGCAAGCGCAAGCCGTCGATCCGCTGGATCGACCGGGCCCCCCTGGACAACACGTACGCCTTCGCGATCCGCGCCGACAAGGCGAAGGAGCTCGGCGTCACGAAGCTCTCCGACCTCCGCGCGTTGCTCGACTCCCCGAAGGGCAAGGACCTGACGTTCTGCATCGAGTCGGAGTTCGCCAACCGACCCGACGGCATGCCCGGCGTCCAGCGGACCTACGGGTTCCAGGTGGCGCGCAACCGGCTGCGGCGGCTGGACACCGGCCTCATCTACTCGCAGACCGGCAACGGCACCTGCACGTTCGGCGAGGTCTTCACGACCGACGGCCGGATCAAGGGGCTGAACCTCACGGTGCTCGAGGACGACAAGCGGTTCTTCCCGCGCTACAACGCGGCGATCTCGATCCGCGCCGACGTGCTGCGGGAGCACCCGCAGATCGAGCGGCTCATGCGCCCCGTCGCGCGACGCCTGACGACCGCGCAGCTCCAGGTGCTGAACGCCCGCGTCGACATCGACGGCGTCCTGCCCGAGAAGGTCGCCAAGGAGTGGCTGCGGGACGAGGGCCTCGTCGACTGACCCACGAGGGCGCCGGGATCGTGGTGCCCGGTCGACCGGGCCGGGCCGGGCATCCGTACCCTGTGTCGTTCGCATGGCCGACCAGTCCAAGATCCGGAACTTCTCGATCATCGCCCACATCGACCACGGCAAGTCGACGCTGGCGGACCGGATCCTCGAGCTGACGAACACCGTCGCCGACCGGGACATGCAGGACCAGCTGCTGGACTCGATGGAGCTCGAGCGCGAGCGCGGCATCACGATCAAGTCGCAGGCCGTCCGGGTGTACTTCGACGCCGCCGACGGCGAGACGTACCAGTTCCACCTCATCGACACCCCGGGCCACGTCGACTTCACGTACGAGGTCTCGCGGTCGCTGCAGGCCTGCGAGGGAGCGCTGCTCGTCGTCGACGCGTCGCAGGGCGTCGAGGCCCAGACGCTCGCCAACACGTACCTCGCCGTCGACGCCGGGCTGGAGATCATCCCCTGCCTGAACAAGATCGACCTGCCGGGCGCCGAGCCCGAGCGCGTCGCGGCGGAGGTGTCCGACCTCCTCGGCGACGACCCCGAGTCGATCCTGCGGATCAGCGGCAAGACCGGCGAGGGCGTCGACGCGGTCCTCAACCGGCTCGTCGAGACGGTGCCCCCGCCCGAGGGCGACCCGACTGCGCCGGCGCGCGCCCTGATCTTCGACTCCGAGTTCGACCAGTACCGCGGCGTCGTCGCCTACATCCGCGTCGTCGACGGGACGTTCAAGAAGGGCGACAAGATCGCCGCGATGGCCGCGGGGACGGAGGCCGACGTCGACGAGCTGGGCATCTTCAGCCCGCAGATGACGCCGGTCAGCGAGCTCGGCCCCGGCGAGGTCGGCTACCTCATCACCGGCATCAAGGACGTCACGCTGCTGCGGGTCGGAGACACGCTCACCACCAAGGCCGGGGGCGCCACGGAGCCACTGCCCGGGTACCGGGATGTCAAGCCAATGGTCTTCTGCGGGCTCTTCCCGATCGACTCCGAGCAGTACCCGGACCTGCGGGAGGCCCTGGAGAAGCTCGTGCTCAACGACGCCGCGCTCACCTGGGAGCCGGAGAGCTCCGACGCCCTCGGGTTCGGCTTTCGCTGCGGCTTCCTCGGGCTGCTC
>JALRCL010000748.1 GCA_023268575.1 Patulibacter sp. | reverse complement strand
GGGATGCCTCCGCGCAGCCCCTTCCGCTTCCTGGCCCCGGGCGCGCTCCTGGCCGCGATCGTCGCGGTGCTGGTCGTGGTCAGCGCGGGCGGGGACGAGGAGGAGTCGACCGCGCCGAGCTCGGCGACCCGCACGTCGAGGACGACGGCGGCCGAGCCACGACGCACCTTCTACCGGGTGCGCGCGGGGGACAGCCTCGCGGCGATCGCGAGCCGGTTCGGCGTGACCGTCGAGCGGTTGGCCGAGCTCAATCCCGAGATCGATCCCCAGGTCCTGCAGGCCGGTCAGCGCCTGCGGCTGCGCCGCTGAACGGGTCCTCCTCACCCGTGGTGCCCGCCGTCCCCCTGCGATCCGCCCGCCCGCGGCCGCGCCGGTCCGCGCCGGTCGCCGCCGCGCTCGCCGCCGCCGCGTTGGCGGGCGCCGCGGCGTCGCCGGCGATGGCAGCCGATGCCCCGCGCATCTCGGCGCCCGCCGCGATCGCGGTGGAGACGAGCACCGGCGACGTCGTCTTCGACCGCCGTGGCGAGCAGCCCCGCGCGATCGCGTCCACGACGAAGCTCATGACCGCGCTCCTGGCCTTCGAGTCCGGGAACCTCGATCGGCGCGTGACGATCCGCCCCTACGCGGGCGCGGCGGTCGAGTCGGTGGCCGGTCTGCACCCGGGCGACCGGATGACGCTCCGCGACCTGCTCTCGGCGCTCATGCTCCCGTCGGGCAACGACGCGGCGGTGGCGATCGCCCGCGCCGTCTCGGGCAGCGTCCCGGCGTTCGTCCGGCGGATGAACGCCCGCTCGAAGGAGCTCGGCCTGACCGCGGAGTTCGAGAATCCGATCGGCCTCGACGGTCGCCGGCACCGTGCCAGCGCCGCCGACCTCGTGAAGCTCGCGCTGCTGCTGCGCCGCTACCCCGAGTTCCGGCGGATCGTGAACCGCCCCTCGGACCGGCTGGAGTCGGCGACGCCGCCGATCACGGTCGTCAACCGCAACGCGCTCGTGCGCAACGTGCCGTGGGTCGACGGCGTGAAGACCGGCCACACCAGCCGCGCGGGGTACGCGCTGGTGGCCTCGGGTCGTCGCCGGGGGATCTCCGTGGTGACGGTCGTGCTCGGCACGTCGTCGGAGGCCGCCCGCGACGCCGACAGCCTCGCGCTGCTGCGCTACGCCCTCGGGCGCTACCGCGTGACCACCGCGCTCGCGGCCCGGACCGTCGTCGCCCGGCTGCCGCTGCGCTACCGCGACGAGGAGGTGGCGCTCGTCGCCGCCTCGACGGTCCGGCGCATCGCCCGGCGCGACGAGCGGCTCACCACCCGCGTCGTGGGGACGCCCGCGGACGTCGAGGGACCGCTGGCGGCCGGCAGCCGCCTCGGCACGATCGAGGTCCTGCAGCGGGGCCGCGTCGTCGCGCGCGTCCCGGCCGTCACGCAGCGCGCGGTCGCCCAGGCGTCCGTCTGGCAGCGGGCGGACGACCAGCTCGCGAAGACCTGGGTCAAGCTCCTGCTGCTGCTCGCGGTCCTCTGCGCGCTGGCGCTCGCGGTCGCCGTGCGGCGCCAGCGCCCGCCGGCGCCGCCCGCGGCGGCCCCGGCCACCGGCGAGGGGCTGCGCTCGTGATCTCGTTCCCGCTCCCGCGACCCGACCGCCGCTCATGATCATCACGGTGACGCTCAACGCGGCGATCGACCGGTCGCTCGTCGTCCCCAACGTCCGGCTCGGGCACCGCCACCGCGCGGTCGAGCAGACGACCCTCGCCGGCGGCAAGGGCGTCAACGTCGCGCGCACGCTGAAGACGCTCGGGCAGCCCGTGATCGCGACGGGCTTCGCGGGCGGCGCCACGGGCACCCGGATCGTCGAGCAGCTCACGCGCGACTCGATCCTCAACGACTTCGTGCGGATCGCCGAGGAGTCGCGGACGAACACCGCCGTCTTCGACCCGACCAACGGCGTCCAGACCGAGCTCAACGAGCGGGGGCCCGCCGTCGCCCCGGGGGAGCTCGAGCTCTTCCGCGACAAGCTCCTGTACCTCGCCCGGGGCGCCGACATCGTCGTCCTCGCCGGCTCGCTCCCGCGCGACGTGCCCGACACGGTCTACGCCGACCTCGTTCGCGACCTCCACAAGGTCGGCGTCCGCGTCTACGCGGACACCGACGGCGAGCCGCTGCGCCACGTCCTGCGGGCCGAGGTCGACGGCGTCGCGCCGAACCAGCTCGAGGCCGAGGAGGTCATCGGCCACGAGTTCGCCGGCGACGAGGACCGGGCCCTGGCGGTCGGCGAGCTGCTGGACCTCGGCCTGCGCGAGGCGCTCGTGACGCTCCCCGACGGCTGCGTGGCCGGCGTGCGCACCGACGGAGGCAACGGCGGGCTCGGCACCGCGACCACGGACGCCACGCGGATCCTCCGGGCGCGGATCGACCCGCGCGAGACCGTCGCCCGGATCGGCTCCGGCGACGCGTTCCTCGCCGGCTACATCGCCGCGCGCTACGAGGGACGCCCCGACGAGGACGCGCTGCGCTTCGCCGTCGCCTGCGGCGCGGACGCCACGCAGCGCCTCGGCGCCGGTCTCGTGGACCCGCGCCAGGTCGAGCGGCTGCAGCACGAGGTCGAGATCGAGGCGCTCGCCCGCCCGGACGACTGATCGCCGCCGCGCGACCCCGGACGGCGCCGATCCCCGCGCTGCGCGATCCTTCCCGCATGGAGATCGAGATCGGCCGGGGCAAGAAGGCCCGCCGCGCCTACGGCTTCGACGAGATCGCGATCGTGCCGTCGCGGCGCACCCGCAATCCCGACGAGGTCGACGTCTCCTGGAAGCTCGGGCCGTACCGCTTCGCGCTGCCGCTCGTCGCCTCGCCGATGGACGCGGTCGTCTCGCCCGAGACGGCCAAGCAGGTCGGGCGCCTCGGCGGCCTGGCGATCCTCGACCTCGAGGGTCTCTGGACCCGGCACGAGGACGCCGACGGCCAGCTCGCGGCCCTCGCGGACCTCGATCGGGCGGAGGCGCTGACGCGCCTGCGCGAGCTCCACGCCGCGCCCGTCGTGCCGGAGCTCATCCGCGACCGGATCCAGGAGATCTCCTCCGAGCCCGGCGTCGTCGTGGGCGGGGCCCTCACGCCCCAGCGGGTCCGGCGGCACTACGAGACCGCGCTCGACGCGGGCCTCGACGTCCTGGCGATCCGCGGCACGGTCGTCTCGGCCGAGCACGTCGCGAAGCCGAGCGCCGAGGGCGGCAGCGGCGAGGGCGAGGTCCTGAACCTCAAGCAGTTCATCGCCGAGGTGCCGATCCCGGTCGTCGTCGGCGGGTGCTCGAGCTACCACACCGGCCTGCACCTCATGCGGACCGGCGCGGCCGGCGTCCTCGTCGGCGTCGGCGTCGGCGAGGGGTCCACGGCGCACGACGTCCTCGGCGTCGGGCTGCCCCAGGCCTCGGCGATCGCCGACGTCGCCGGCGCGCGGTCGACGCACGTCCTGGAGACGGGCGAGTACGTCCAGGTCATCGCGTCCGGGGGCATGCGCTCCGGCGGCGACCTCGCGAAGGCGATCGCCTGCGGGGCGGACGCCGTGATGCTCGGCGGCCCGCTCGCGCGGGCGGCCGAGGCGCCGGGGCGAGGCTGGCACTGGACCCCGAGCTCCGCCCACGCCACGCTGCCCCGCGGCGACCGGGTCGAGGTCGGGCGGATCGGCTCGCTCGAGCAGGTCCTCACGGGCCCGGCGGTCGACGGCAGCGGCACGACGAACCTCGTCGGTGCCCTCCGCCGCTCGATGGCCACCTGTGGCTCGCTGGACCTCGCCGAGTTCAACCGCGCCCAGATCGCCGTCACGGGCTGAACGGGGCGACGGGCGGAGCACGCCGCGAGGGCGCAGGACGTCCCCGGCGCCCGGAGGTGCGATCCTGTCGGGTCCGCTCCGGCGCCCGACGCGCTCCCTCGACGATTCCGACGCCCCGTGACCGACTCCGCACCCGCTCCCGAGACCCCGCTGTCGACGCGTGCCGACGTCGACGAGGTCATCGTCCTGGACTTCGGCGGCCAGTACAGCCAGCTGATCGCCCGCCGCGTTCGCGAGTGCGGCGTGTTCAGCGAGCTGCTGCCGCACCACGTCGGCGCGGCCGAGGTCGCGCGGCGCAAGCCGAAGGGCGTGATCCTCTCCGGCGGCCCCGCGTCGGTCTACGCCGACGACGCCCCGCCGCTGGACGCGCAGCTCCTCGAGCTCGGCGTTCCGGTGCTCGGCATCTGCTACGGCATGCAGCTCCTCGCCCGGGAG
>JALRCL010000702.1 GCA_023268575.1 Patulibacter sp. | reverse complement strand
ATCTGCGCCGCCGACGGCGGCCGACCGGCCGAGGTCTGCGCCACCCCGGCGTCACGCGCGCGGCGACGCTGCTGCCCGCCCGGTAGCCGGGCGGTCCGCTGCCCGGGGCGCGACACGCTCGGCGTCGCCTGGCGTGGCAGGCGATGGCCGCCAGGCGGGCTGCGGGCCCACGGCCCGCAGCTCGACCGGCTTCACCCTGAACGACGACCAGCCGAGCCCGCGGTACTGGATCGCGCTGGACGGCTCGATCTCCTGGGGGCCCGACTCGGGGGTCTGCGGGTCGGCCGGGGCGGACCGCTCGCCGGCGGGACCGGCTCCCTGCTCCACGCGAACCCGGAGGCCCGATCCACCGGAGCGGCGGGGGCGGCTGCCCGCGACCACGAGCTGGTCCTCCGCCGCGAGCTTCCGGCTCAGGGCCGCTCGTCGAGCGCGCGGACGAGCCGGGCGGGTGCCACCGTCACGTAGGCATCCTCGAGCAGCCCGGTGAGCTCGTCGTCTCCGAGGTCGGCGGCGAGGACGACGCCCAGCCATCCGCGGTGCCCGACGTACGGTGGCCGGAAGAACCGGTGGGGCGCCGCGCCGACGAGCGCGGCCTGGGCGCCCTCCGGCGCCGCGATCCACAGCGCGACGCGCCCGTCGCCGTGGTGGTCGTCGAGGAGGTGCGCGAACTGGCGCCCGGGCCGGCCGTCGCGGGCGGCGACGAAGAGCGCCGGGTGCCCGTGGCTCAACCGCTCCGAGGTCTCCGGCAACGCTGCGGCGATCCGCCGGACGCGGGCGAACGCGGCCTGCGCGTCTTCGGGCATCTAATGCAGGCGCTGCTGGGCGATCGGCCCCGTCGCACGGGTCCGCTCGTCGCCCTCGAGCGCGACCTGGAAGAGCCAGCGGTCGATCTTGCCGTGGTACACGGGCACGCCGAGCCGGACGCAGGTGGCGATGATCTCGGTGCGCTCCACGCCGCGCAGGTCGGCGAGCTCGTCGGGGGTGAGGTGGTTGGCCACGGTGGTCGCAGCGGGAGAACGACGCTGCAGACCCCTTGTACTCCGCTCGGCGCGGCGACGCAAGGCCGCGACGCCGGTGCGGCGGGTGAACCTCAGCCGAACAGGCGGGGCTGCTCGAAGGCCCCGGCGCCCTCGAGCGTCAACAGGCGGCGCTTCGCGTCGGGGCCGCCGGGCGCGGAGAACCCGCCGATCGCGCCGTCGGCGGCGAGCACCCGGTGGCACGGCACGACGAGCGGGAACGGGTTGCGCCCGAGCGCCCCGCCGACCGCCTGGGCCCCGTCGGGACGGCCGACCTCGACCGCGATCCGGCCGTAGGTGCTCGTCCGCCCGGGACCGATCGCGCGGATCGCGGCCAGCACGGCGCGGTCGAGCTCCGGCAGCTGGGCGTCGGCGATCGGGACCGCGCGCAGCACCTCGTCGGCGGCCTGCCGCTCGGCGGTGGAGCCCTGCAGCAGCGCGAGCAGCCCGGCGTCGATCCGGTCGGCGAGCGCGACGTCGACGGGGTCGGGACGCGCCGCCGCCTCCGGCGCATGGCCGGCGTCGCGCGCGCCGATCCGCAGGCCCTGCAGGAGCCCGGCGGCGACGGAGAACGCCGCCGGCCCGACCGGCGTGTCGATGACCCGACGCTCCGTCACGACCCCGGATCCTCCGGCACCGTCCGGACGTCGTCGGGCGCCGCGCACGCGTCCTCCCCGAGGCCGAGGGCGACGAGCTCGTCGAGGAACGCGGGGGCGCCGAGACGCCTGCTCGCGTCCCGCGCGGCAGTCGCCAGCTCCTCCGCGCGGTCGTCCTCGCCCGCTGCCCGGGCGAGGAGCGCGAGCGTCGTGTCCACCGGGCCGTACGAGCAGGTGCCCTGCCAGCTCATCCGGCCCGACCACGGCGCGAGCTGCGCCTCGCAGCGCCGCAGCAGGCCGCGGTCGTCCGCACCGGCTCGGACCGCGGCCGCGATCGCCCGTCCCGCCACGAGCTGGGAGACGAGCCACGTGAAGTCGCGCTCGGCGACCTCGAGCGCCCGGCCGGCGACGGCGATCGCCTCCTGCGGCTCATCGTCGGCGAGCGCCATCGCGAGGGCGGCGTGCCAGGCGGGGACGCCGGTCTGACCGGCGACGAGCGTCTCCAGGACGGGGCGCAGCTCGGGGACGCGGCCCTGGGTCAGCCGCAGCCCGAAGAGCTGGCCGAAGAGCACCGCGGTGGCGCGGGACTCCGAGACCGGCGCGAACTGCGCGAACGCCGCGGTGCTCTGCGCCTCGCTGCGCTCGTGGTCGCCGTCGAGGTGCGCGAGCGCGGCACCGAGGTAGTGCAGCGCCCAGCGGCGGCCGACGTCTCCGACGCGCTCCACGAGGGCGGTCATCTCGGCGTGGGTCGCCCGCAGCGCGACGCCCTCGCCCGACTGCACCTGGACGGACGCGGCGAGATGGAGCGCCTCGAACGCCGCGACCGGATCGTCGGCCTCGGTCGCGAGCCGGCGCAGCTCGTCGGCGTGGCCGCGGCGCCGGTCGAGGTCCTCCGGCAGCCCGACGGCCATGTACGCGAACGGCAGGACCCGTCGGCGCGTGGCTGGGTCGCGCGCCCCCTCCTCGGCGGCGAGGAACAGCGCGCGGCTGCGGTCCGCCGAGCCGGTCATGGAGTACGCGAGGCTCGCCGCCCCCTGGACCAGCGCGACGAGGCGCGGCTCCCGCAGGCGCGGCAGCGTCCGGCGCAGCAGCGCGTCGACCTCGGGGTCGACGCTCGTGCTGACCGTCGTGCCGCCGAGCTGCAGCAGCGCGAAGACCGCTTCGCCCAGGACCTCCTCGGCGTCCTGGTCGATCGCGTCCGCGGCCGCGACCCGCAGCACCTCGACGTGCGAGGGGTCCCCGGCGAGGCGCAGCGCGTCGCCGAGCTCGACCGCCACCGCGATCCGCGTCCGCGCGTCCCGGCAGCCGGCGCTCGCGCGGCGCAGCCAGGCCGCCGCGTCGTGGTGGGCGCCGGATGCGGACGCCCGGGCAGCGGCCGCGCGGGCCGCGCGGACCGCCGCCGGTGGCTCGATGTCGCCCGCGGCGAGCAGGTGGTGCGCGGCGTCCTCGACCGCGCCGCGGCGCGCGAGCGCGTGCCCGAGGGCGTGGTGCAGCTCCTCGCGGGCGCCGGACGGGGTGTCGGCGGCGACGAGCGCGCGCAGGGCCTCGTCGGCGTACGCGACCCCGCCCTCGGGCGTCGTGCGCAGGAGCTCGCGCGCGAGCGCCCCGGCGAGCCCGCCGCCGACGCCGACGTCCCGCAGCGCGGCGGCCGGTACGTCGTCGCCGGCGACGGCCGCGGCCGCCAGCGTCTCCCGGATCTCGGCGGGCAGCGCGGCGAAGCGCCGTCGCAGGGTGGTGCGCCGCGCCTCCTCGTCGTGAGGGTCGGCGACCGCCACCACGGCGTC
>JALRCL010000695.1 GCA_023268575.1 Patulibacter sp. | reverse complement strand
GGCTCGTCCTGGACCAGTTCCGCCAGGCGGAGAACGTCGTCATCGAGCTCGTCGAGCGCACGGCGTTCGGTCGCGGGAAGGGGTCGATCTTCTACCCGCCGACGGTCGACCGGATCCTCGCGGCGCTCCGCGAGTCGCCCGGCGCGCAGGTCGCCGATCGGCGCTGAGCTCCCGTTCGATGCGCCGTCCGCGCGGCCGGGCCGGCGGCCCCTCGGTGACGGGTCAGGAGCGCAGGACGACGCTGCTGTCGTCGAGCGCGAGGGCGGGGTGGAAGTACGGGTCGCCGACGGTGCGGAACGCCCCGTAGGAGCGCTCGCTGGCGGCGAAGTCGCCCGGGTCGACGTACCCGCCGCGCGACTTCGACTCGTCGTGGAGCAGGACGACGTGCGGCACGCAGACCGAGCGCCGGCCGGACGCGGTGAGGCGCAGGCAGAGGTCGACGTCGTTGCCGGCCACGACGAAGCCCTCGTCGAAGCCGCCGGCCGCGTCCCACGCGTCGCGGCGCACCATGAGGCAGGCGGCGGTGACGGCCAGCCAGTTGCGCACGCCGTCGCCGGGCGCGCCCAGCGGCGTGGCCTCGTCGGGACGGCGGCCCTGCCACGGGTGGCCGGCGTAGCCGTGCAGGCCGAGCGCCGCGCCGGCGTGCTGGACGGTCCCGTCGGGGTAGGTGAGCAGGACGCCGACCGCGCCGACCGACGGGCGCAGCGCGTGCTCGAGCATCCCCTCGATCCAGTCCGGGGAGCGGACGGCGGTGTCGTTGTTCAGCAGCAGGACGACGTCGGCCGTGCTGCGTGCGACGGCGGCGTTGTTCAGCGCGGCGTAGTTGAACGGCTGGTCGTCGCGGAACGTCACGACGCGCTCGTCGGCGGTCAGGCGCTCGAGCATCCCGGGCACGCCGGGATCCTCGGACCCGTTGTCGACGAGCTGCACCCGGAGGGGGCCGGCGTAGGTGCTCGCGTCGAGCACCGAGCGCACGCACCGCTCGGTGAGCTCCGGCTTGTCGCGGAACAGCACGACGACCTCGATGCTCGGCAGGGTCGCCGGCAGCGCATAGTGCACGCGCACGAGCCCGCTCGGAGCCGCCTCGGCCGTCGCCGGCTCGCCGAACGCGGTCGCGGCGGCCTCCGCGTCGGCGGGCCGCCACGGGGCGTCCCAGGAGCGGGCGAGGGGGGCGCGACGGTGCAGGAGCAGCAGCGGGACGTGCCCGTGGCCGGCCGCGTCGGGGCCGGCGGCGAGCGTCGCGACGAGCCGGCGGGTCCCGGTCCCGCCGGCGATCGCCGCCGCTGCGGCGTCCGGGAGGTGGGCCGGATCGAGCGCGACGAGCCCCTCGGCCGCGCCACGCGCCAGCTGGCCGTCCGGCGACGGGCCCTGGCGCAGCAGCGGACCCTGTCGCGCGCCGTCGGCGTCGAGGTGGTCCTCGTCGGCGGTCAGCACGGCGAGGTCGGGAGCGAGCGTCCATGCCTGGCCGAGCCGCTCGAGCGCGAGCGGTGCGAGCTCGTCGCCGGCATCGACGAGCACGACCGGTGCGTCCCCGGCCTCCTGCGCCTGGCGCACGACGTCGGCGGCGGTGCCGGCGAGGACCGTCGTCGGCGCGACGGTCTGCGCCTCGATGCTCGCGGCCGTGCGGGCGATCGCGGCCTCGTCGTCGCCGGCGACCACGATCCCGACGGCCAGCGGACGGGCGGCGGTCGCCGGATCGCCCTGGAGCGGGACGGCGCCGACGAGGTGGACGCGGGGGCTCGCGGCGAGGGTCGGCTCGACCGCGGCGAGGAAGTGGCGCCAGCGCTGCTCGGGGGTCGGGCGTCGGGCGCTCCGGTGCCGCAGCGCGGCGCGTACGGCGACGGCGCCCGCCGCGACGAGCGCGAGCAGGACGAGCACCAGGACGACGGTGGAGACGGCGAGCGGACTGGGCATCACGGACGCGCCGGAGCCTAGATGGTCGGTCGCCCGCGACCGCGCACGACGTGGCGTGGCGGGCCGCGGTTCTCGGCGTCTCGGCGCACGGCGTGGCGTTGCCGGCCGTGGTTCCCCCGTGCACGACGTGGCGCGCCCGGCCGCGGGTTGCCCGTGCCTCGAGCGTCGCCTGCGGCCACCGCGCTCGCACCCGGCGTGTCGCGCACGCGATGCGTGCCCGACACGGCGCCTACGCCGCTGGCGCCCGGGCGGGGCGTTGGGCGCACCCGCACCGGTGCTCGCGCCACTGCGCGACGGGCCCGGGGGCGCCGTGCGGTCCGGGGATCACCCGTTAGGCTCCGCCATCGCGGCGCGTGGCTTCCGGCCGCTCCTCCCCGATCCCCCGGTCGACTGACGAAGATGGCTCCCTGGAACCGCGAGCGCCTGCGGTACATGCGCAACATCGCCCGGCAGGGGCCGACGGAGCTCGGGTACGCGTACTTCCGCGCCCGTCGCCGGCGCAAGAACCAGCGCGACGACGAGACGACGCTCACGGAGTCCGACGAGCTGGCGATCTCCGGGGCGTTCGACTACAGCCGCGACGAGCTCGCGGCCCACCGCGCCGTCGTCGACGCCTACCGGGCGATGGACACGTGCGAGATTCGCTCGATCCAGTGGTTCCTGCCGTACTTCGCGCACGCGTACTTCGGCGGCGTCTACACGATCCTGCGCTTCGCCGATCACCTGCAGCGCGAGCACGGCGTCGAGAGTCGCTTCTGCCTCTACGACGCGTCGCCGGACGAGCCGACGATCAGCCGCCTCGCGCGCCAGATCCACGAGGCGTTCCCGTCGCTCGCCGACGCCGAGGTGACCGGGTCGAAGGTCGACGGGCAGGCGCAGTTCGGCCACCTGCGCGAGGCCGACGCCGCGATCTCGACGCTCTGGACCGGGGCCTATCCCCTGCTGCGGTTCAACCGCGTGAAGGCGAAGCTCTACTTCGTGCAGGACTACGAGCCGCAGTTCTACCCCGCGGGAGCCGGCTCGGCGCTCGTCGAGCAGACCTACCGGCTCGGGATCCCCGGGATCATCAACACGCCGGGCCTCGCCGCCGCCTACCGCGCCTACGGCAACCCGGCCGTGTCGTTCGTCCCCGCGGTCGACGAGCGCTACCACCCGCCCGCGACGCCGCGCTCCGGCGACGGTCCGGTCCGGATCTTCTTCTACGGACGCCCGAGCACGCCGCGCAACGCGTTCGGGCTCGGCATGGCGACGCTCGCGAAGGTGAAGAAGCGCTTCGGCGACCGCGTCGAGATCGTCAGCGCCGGCGAGGAGTGGCAGCCCGGCGCCTACGGCGTGGGGGACGTGCTGACGAACCTCGGTCGCCTGCCGGGCCTCGACGCCGTCTCGGACCTCTACCGGACCTGCGACATCGGGCTCGTCTTCATGTTCACGAAGCACCCGAGCTACCAGCCGCTGGAGTTCATGGCCTCCGGCATGGCGACGGTCTCCAACGAGAACCCGGACACCGCCTGGTTCCTGCACCACGAGCGCAACAGCCTCGTGGCGCCCCCCGCCGCGACGATCATC
>JALRCL010000598.1 GCA_023268575.1 Patulibacter sp. | reverse complement strand
TAGGCGCGGGAGCTCGCGGAGGTCGCGGAGCTGAAGCCGCGCCCGTCGCCCCGCAGCAGCCGACCCCCGGCCAGGCGGTTCGGGATGAACCACCGCAGCACGAGGACGCCGTCGTCCGGGGTCCGCGCGCCGGTCTCGCGCACCACGCGGGTGGCCCCGTGCGGCACCGCGCCGAACCCGAGGTCCTGGGCGGCGCGGTAGGTCGCGGAGGGGGTGGGCGCCGGCGCCGGCGGCGGCGCCGCGGTCCGGCAGCGCGGGACGCCGGGCAGGAACCCGGTGGTGAACGTCCGCAGGTACGCGTCGGGCACGTAGTACGCCCCGACCTTGCTCCAGATGCGCGAGCCGTAGGCGGCCTCGCCGGTCGTCTGGCACGCGATCCGCACCCACTGGCCGGCGCGGACGTGGTCGACCTTCGCGCGCGGCTGCAGCTTGGGCGCCGACCGACCGTCGAGCGATTGCCGGGCGAGGTACGTGCGGTCGGCCTTCCAGGGGCCGGGACCGGTGGCGCGGTCGGCGTGGGCCGCAGCCGGGGCCACGACCGCCGCGCTCATCGTCGCGACGACGAGCGCAGCGGCACGGCGGCCTGGGAGCGCCACGAGGCGGGGGGACATCGGGCTCCTCGGGGGTATCGGGGGATCGGCGCCGGCGGGGGGACCGGCGTCGTCGAGGACCCTCGCACGCCGCGCCGATCGCGTGAGCGCGTTCTCACGGAGCCCTCACGGAGCGGCGCGCGGCCCGGGACGCCCGCGCGCTCAGCCCGCCCGGGCGGCGCGCGCGGCGCGTCGCCGCGGGCGCTTGATCCGCCACCACTCCGCGCCGAAGTACGACAGGAGCACCGAGAGCCCCGCGAGGGCTTGGGTGCCGAGCGTCTCCCACGTCGGGTGCAGCCCCAACCAGGTGCCCATCCAGTACGGCAGGTCGAGGTCGACCGGATGGATCGGCAGCCACCCGACGCCCTGGAAGGTCCGGGCCGTCTGCCCGACGAGCACGACCAGCACGAGCGCCAGGAGCACCATCGTCGCGATGAGCATCCGCTTGTACGGCAGCCGGCGCTGCATCGCGAAGGTCAGCACCGCCACCGCGGCGACGAGCACCCCGCCGAGCGCCACGCCCGCCAGCACGACCCCGAGGCCGCTGGAGAGCTGGAGCGACTGCAGGAAGAGCACCGTCTCGAAGCCCTCGCGGTAGACGCTGGTCAGGCCGAGCATCCCGAACCCGAGGACCTGCGTCGTCCAGAACCCGGTTCTCAGGCCGGCCTCCTCCTCGGCCAGGAGCTCGCGCTTCTTCGCGTTGAAGCCCGAGATCCACTGGGTCCAGTAGACCTTGTGGAAGAACCAGTTCATCACGAGCAGGAGCACGCCGATCGCGACCACGCCCACGATCGCCTCGAGCTTCTCGCCGTACTGGGTGAACTGGTCGAGGATGAAGGCGGCGATCACCCAGGTGATCGCGCTGGCCAGCAGGCCGAACCCGGCGCCGATCAGCACGGGGCGGCGCTTGCGCCGCTGCGCCCCGACGAAGCTCGCCGTGATCGCCGCGAGGATCAGGACGGCCTCGAGGCCCTCCCGGAAGACGATGAGCGCCGCGTTGGTCACGACGGTCGCGGTCGACTGGTCGTCGCCGAGGGTCGCCTTCGCATCGCCCAGCGCCTCGTCCATCACCCGCCGCGTCTCGCGGACCTGCGCGAGCGGCGCCTTGCGGGCGATGAGCTGGGCCAGCCCGGGGACGTCGCGAGCGCCGAACCACACCAGGCCCTCGATCTCGCCGACGAGACCGGGGTCGAACGGCTGCAGGCGCAGCTCGGGCCCGAACTCGAAGAACGCGTAGGCCTCCAGCCGCGCCTGCTCGGCCTGCCCGTACTCGCCCGCCGCGACGGCCGACTCGAGGCGGTCCAGGGTGAGGTCGATGAGGTCGAAGTCCGACTCGTCCCCGGCCTGCGTCCACTCCTCGGGCGCGCCGTCGCGGAGCGCGTCGAGGGTCCGCTCGGCCATCTCCTTCACGCGCTCCTCGTCGATCACCGGCCCCTTCCCGGTGGCGTCGGCGATCGCCCGCCGCAGCTCTCCGAGCCCGGCCCGCACCGTCCGCGCGGCCGCGGCGTCGCGACGGGCGAGCGCGTCGCCGATGTCGGCGAACGCGGCGTCGGCGCCGTCGAGGAACGCCTTGGCCTCCTGCATCTCGAAGGCGACGGTGACCCGCCCGTCCTCGGTGCCGTCGCGGTACTCGATCGGGATCAGCTCGACGAACCGCAGGAGCTGGGACGCGCGCCGCGCCTGCTCCTCTCGAGTGAAGGGCGCAGCGACGAACCCCTCGATCCCCGCGGCGAAGGCGCGGGCGTCGGCGGCCGCGGGGGCGCGGCGGCCCGCCGCGGCGTCGCGCGCCATCCGCTCGGCGAGCGCGTCGACGCGCGCGGCCGCGTCCTCGCCGCGCTCCTGCACGAACCGTGGCCGGAGGATCGACCAGATCCCTCGCGCCTGGCCCAGCGCCTCCGCCTGGCGGGAGGAGAACCGCCGCTCGGCGCCCTGGGCGGCGTCGGCGAGGCGGACGCGCAGCTGGGACTGGTAGGCGTCGTAGAGGTCCTTCGCGACGACGAGCGCGGCGCGGCCGGGCGTCGTGCGACGGGCGCCCAGGTTGCGCAGCGCGATCGTGGCGTCGACGGGCGAGGTCGTGTACCGCGTGGCGACCCGGTAGTCGCGGAGCAGCAGCCACGAGCGGGCCTCGGCGAGCGCTCCGGCGCGCACCGCGTCCAGCGCGCGGGCCATGCTGATCCGGTGGGCGCCCGCGAGCGCTCGCCCGCGCGCTTCGGCGAGCGCGACGGCGTCGCCCGTCCGGGCTGCGGAGGTCGCGTCGCGCAGGGCGACGCGGAGGTCGCGTCCGAGCGCCCCGCGGGCCGCCACGCGCAGCGGGCCGCGCAGGGCAGCGCCGGCGCGGGCCACCGCCGCGCGGGCCGCGCGGCGATCACCGAGCAGCGCCGCGTTCTGGGCGTCGAACAGCGCGATCCGGATCGCGTCGGCCGCCCGCCACGCGGGTGGTCCTGCTGCGGAGGCCGGCGCGGGGCCCACGGCGGCCGCTGCGGCGATGACGAGGAGCAGCAGCAGGACGAGGCGGCGCGCCGGGCACGGGGACGACGTCCCGCGCCCGGGGCCGTGCACCGCCCGACGCCGGGCGGCGCGGGTCACTGCGCTTCCAGCTCGATGCCGAGGTCCGCGGCGGATTGGGAGACCTGGCCGGCGATCGCCTCGGCCTGGTCCTGTGCGTTGGTCCCGAGGCTGTCCGCCTGCTCGGCGGAGAATCGCTCGCCCCGTGCCTCGCGATCGCGGACGTCGGTGACGAACGAGACGAGCTCGCCGAGGTTGCGGCCGGTCTGCTCGGCGCGCTCGGCGTGCTCCTTGGCGATCAGCGGCGAGATCTCGGCGTAGACGACCTGCAGGCCGCTGAGGATGTCCACGATGTCCGACAGGCGGGAGGCGCCGACGAAGCCGGACTCGTCGGCGTCGTCCCCAGCGACGAAGCGCGAGTTCTTCCACGCCTCGAAGTACTCGCTCATGGTGGGGGTCATGACGACGACGGCGTTGAAGACGTCCTCCTTCGTCGGCGCCCACGCCTTGGCGTCGCGATCCAGCGCGGTCGCCTTCTGCGCCATCGCGGTCGCGACCGCCTTGATGAACCGCGCGTCCGGGACGGCCTCGCCGAACTCGACCTTGCCGTCGCCGTCGAGATCGGCCTCGACGCCCTTGGCGACGAACGCCTCCTCGGTGCCCCAGAGGGCGGTCTCGGTGAGGAAGAAGAAGTTGCCCGGCTTGCGCAGCACCTTCCCGTCGTCGAGCGTGATGTCGAACGACACCGCGTCCTCGGGAGTCTCGCCGCTGGAGCCCGCGTCGAGGTCGACGTCGTAGTGCGCCAGCGAGGGCACGCCGGCCACGACGCCCTCCGCCTCCTCGTAGGCCGGGTTCGCGGCCTTCCACGTCGCCTGGGCGTCGCGGACGAAGCGCGCGACCGTCTCGCGGTCGTCGCGCAGGAGCCGCGCGTGGTCGAAGCCGACGGCCTTCGCGGCCGCGTGGTAGCCCTCGGCGAGGCGCTGCAGCTTCGCGGTCTCGGCGACGAGGCGCTCGGTGTGGTCGACGAGGTACGTCTTGATCGGCTGGAAGGCGACCGGTGCGGTCGCGGCGGTGGTCGTCGCCGTGGACGCGGCGTCCTGGTCGTCGCCGCAGCCGGCGACGGCGAGCGCGCCGAGGCAGGCGCAGGCGA
>JALRCL010000478.1 GCA_023268575.1 Patulibacter sp. | reverse complement strand
CGATGCTCCTCGGGCGCGTGAGCTACGAGGCCTTCGCGCCGGTCTGGCCGTCGATGACCGAGGAGTTCCCGCGGTACAGCGCGATGCCGAAGCACGTCGTCTCCACGACGCTGCAGGAGGACGATCTCGTCGAGGGCTGGGGCGAGATCACGATCCTCCGGTCGCTCGACGACGTCGCCGCGCTGAAGGAGTCCGAGGGCGGGCCGATCACGGTCCACGGCAGCGCGACGCTCAACCGCGCGCTCGCCGACGCCGGGCTCGTGGACCGGTACCACCTGCTCGTGTTCCCGACGCTGCTGGGCGCCGGCAAGCGCCTCTTCAGCGAGACCGACAAGGACGCCCAGCGCCTGGCGCTGATCGACAGCGCGACGTACGCCAACGGCATCCAGAAGCTCGTCTACGACGTCGTGCGCTGAGCGGCGGCGCGACGGACCGCGGCGGGCTCTCAGGCGCGGCCGGAGCCGACGCGCGTCTCCGCGCGGGGGCGCATCGCGCCGACGATCCCGGTCTGCCCCGTGATCGCCTCGATGAGGATCGTGTCGGGCTGGACCGTCGTGCCGGGCAGGACGATCGATCGCTTGAGCGCCGAGCCCCGACCGACGACGGCCCCGTCGCCGATGACCAGCGGGCCCTGCAGGCGCACGCCGGACTCGACCGTGACGTCCTTGCCGAGCCAGACCGGGCCCTCCACGAGCTCGGCGGCCTCGAGCGACGAGCCCTCGCCGACGACGACCGCCTCCGGTCCCGCGTCGGGCACGGACTCCAGGCGCAGCGCCCCGGTCAGCGCGTCGAAGGTGCCGTTGCGCAGCTCGTCGATCGAGCCGACGTCGTTCCAGTACTCGTCCCCGAGATCGTGGATGTGGAACGGGACGTCGTGCTCCAGCAGCCGCGGGAAGACGTCGTGCGCGAAGTCGACGAAGTCCGTGTCGGGGAAGTAGTCGAAGATCTCCGGCGAGAAGAGGTACATCCCGCAGTTGGCGAGGTTCGACAGCGCCTCGGCGGGATCCGGCTTCTCCTGGAACCCGGTGATGCGCCCGTCCTTGTCGTGCAGGACGACGCCGTACTGGCTCGTGTCGGTGACCTTCGTGACGCAGAGCGTCGCGACGCCGCCCGTCTCGCGGTGACGCTCGAGCAGGCGCGTGACGTCGAGGTCGGTCAGGGCGTCGCCGGAGATGACGAGGAACGGCTCGTCGCCGAAGAAGTCGCGCGCCTTGCGCACGCCGCCGGCGGTCCCGAGCAGCTCCTCCTCGAACGAGTACTCCAGCTCGTCGCCGAAGTAGCCGCGGATCGTGTCCGGGAAGTAGTGCAGGTTGGCGACGATCCGGTCCACGCCGTGCCGGTGCAGCAGGTCGACGGTGTGCGCGAGCGCCGGCCGGTCCAGGAGCGGCACCATCGGCTTGGGCAGCTCGAAGGTGATCGGTCGCAGGCGCGTGCCCAGACCGGCGGCGAGAACCATGGCGGACGGCATGAGGGCGGGAACGCTAGCGCACGCCCCGCCCCGCCCGTGTTTCCCACCAGAGCACGCGGATCGCCCGCCACCCCGGTGCTCCGGCGTCCCGCCGGACGCCCGGCCTGGATCGCCGGGTCCCGGCTCAGGCCTCGACGGCGAGCTGCTCCTTCAGCCGGCCGATCACGGCGACCGGCTCGGGGTCCACGCCGCGCAGCGCGGCCAGGTAGACGGACACGAGGTCGCCCAGCAGCACGAGCGAGAGCACGCGCTCGACCCCGGTCTCGCCACGGGAGCGCACGCGGTGGATCCCCGCGGCCTGCGGCGCGATGAGCTCGCTCGTGAGCTCGGCGCGCCGGACGAGGCGCGGGTGCGCGTCGCAGTCCTCCAGCAGGACCGACGAGAACGGCCCGATGCCCTTCGCCCCGCCCCAGCCGACGATCTCGTTGTGGTTCGCCTCGGGCAGGTCGCTGGCGAACGCCGGGACCTCGGCGTTCTCGTTGATCTGGCACTTCCAGCGGTAGGCGACCGGCGCCGTCGTCGGGCCGATGCCGGTGATCACCGGGATCGTGCCGTGCAGCGCCCGCGCCAGCGCCTTCGCCTCGCCGTCCTCGGCGCCCACCGGACCCCACTCGCGCCCCAGCGCGTCCAGGGCGCCCGCGGCGACGTCGATCTCCGTCCGCATCGACGGCCCGACGCCGCAGGCCGCGGCGGCCTCGAGGACCGCGACGA
>JALRCL010000463.1 GCA_023268575.1 Patulibacter sp. | reverse complement strand
TCGCGCGTCTGGCCGAGCACGACCTCGACGACCGCGGGGTCCTTGTCGAGCTCGCGCGCGAGCTCGACGGCGCGAGGGGAGGGCACGACGTCGGCGAGGCGCACGATCGCGCCCTCGGCCTTCGACACGACCTTGTGCGAGACGACGAGGACGGCGTCGCCGGGGAACGGCGCGGGGTGCGCGGCGACCAGCAAGGCGGCGAGGTCGTCGCCGGGGCGGACCTCCGGCAACGGCGGCAGCGCGCGGACGGTGAGGTCCGCGCCGCTCACAGGATCCGCGGCAGCAGGCCGCGGGTGTGCGACGCCCCGCCGCGGTGCTCCTCGAGGTGCTGGCGCAGCGCCTCGAGGTCCTCGCCGGTGTCGACGTCCAGCAGGAGGGTCCGCGGCTCGGCTTCGTAGACCGCGGCACCTGCGGCGCGGGCGGCCTCGGCGTGGCGGGCGCGGCTGCCGGGCCCGAAGGCGGCGGCCATGATCCCCGGCGGGCGCAGGACGAGGCCGTTCGTGCCCGTTCCGTGACGGTCGGGGATGATCGTGACCTCGGGCCCCAGGGGCGCGGCGGCGTCGGCGGTGGCGGCCGGATCGGCGGCGAGCAGGCCGTCGACCTCGTCCGGATCCAGCACGGGGCAGTCGCCCGGCACGAGCAGCACGCGGTCGGCACCCCGGCCGACGGCCCACTGGATGCCCGTGGCGACGGCGGCGCTGTGACCCTGGTCCTGCGGGTCGGCGACGACCTCGGCCCCGTAGTTCACGGCGATCTGCTCGGCGATCTCCTCGCCGGTCACCACGACGACGCCGTCGACGAGCTGGGCGCGGCGCAGCGCGATCAGGACGTCGGTGACCATCGCCTGCATGAGCGCCACGCGCGAGCGCGCGGGCAGCGCGTCGGCCAGGCGCGTCTTCGCGTTCGCGAACCGCTTGACGGGAACGATCGCGATCGTCTTCACGCCGCCGCCTCCTTCGTCGCGCGCAGCTCGTCGGCGAACGCGAGGACCTCGCCGGCCACGCGGCGACGCGCCTCGGGGTCGCCGAGCAGCGTGTCGGTCACGCGCAGCGCCAGGCCGTCGAGGCTCGGGATCGGCTCGTCCGTCACGAGCCCGTCCAGCAGGTCGCCGTAGTAGCGGGCGGTGCCGAGCGCGTCCGCGCTGACGCCGGCCCAGTGCAGGAACGACTCCGTCGGGCCCTTCACGACGGCGCCCTGCACGAACGGGGCGACGGCCACGACCGGCGCCGGGCTGGCGCGGATCGCGTCGGCGATGCCGGGGACGGAGAGGATCGGGCGGATCGAGATCACGGGGTTCGAGGGACCGACGACGATGGCGCGGGCGGTGCCGAGCGCTGCGAGCGCCTCGGCGGTCGCCTGCGCGTCCTGCGCGCCGACGAAGCGGACGTCCTGCACGACGGGCTCCGGGGGCATGCGCAGGCGCCGGATCATGAACTCCTGGAAGTCCCACCAGCGGTCGTCGGCCTGCACGAGCGTGCGGACCGGCTCGTCGCTGGGCGGCAGCACGCGCGCGGCGACGCCGAGCGCCGCGGCGTGCTCGGCGAGGATCTCGGTCATCGTGGCACCATCGGCCAGCCGCCGGGCGCGGCGCAGGCAGAGCGCCAGATCGCGGTCGCCGAGGTTGAACCAGACGTCGTCGCCGAGCTCGCGCAGCATGTCCATCGCCGCGAACGTGTCGTCGGCCAGGCCCCAGCCGCGCTCGTCGATCCGGTCGGCGAGGCGTGATCGTCGACTGCCACACGCACCTGGTCCCGGCGTCCTTCGCGCGTGCCCTGGCGGCGGGTCGCCGCCCGCAGGGGTACGCCGC
>JALRCL010000482.1 GCA_023268575.1 Patulibacter sp. | reverse complement strand
CCATGGCGCCGGACGATGCGGGCGAGCGCGTCGCCTCCGCCCGAGACGTCGCCGACGAGGTCCACCCGGTCGCCGACGACGAGACCCTTGCGTCCGATCTCGCGGGCCTTGACCGCGTAGACCTGTCGCGCCGGCTCGTCGAGGAAGCCGATGACGTTCACGCCCGCCAGCCGGCGCCGCGCGCGCTCCGAGAGCTCCGCCGCGGGCCCGTCGACGGCCGGACCGCCATCCTCCGCCCCGCCGTCCGGCCGCGCCGGCGGGTCGTCGAGCCACGCGATCGGGGCGCGGTAGCGCTCCGGAACGAGCGCCGCTCCGTCGCCGCGCGCCCAGTCGAGGAGCGCGCGCGCGTCCGCCCGATCGTCGAGGTCGGGGAACGCCGCCGCGAGATCGGGGCGCGCGCGGTGCAGGGCGAGCAGGTACCGACTGAGGCCCCAGACGCACGCCTCCGGGTCCGGTTCCGCGGCGTGCTCGGCCACCCGGTCCCGGGCGTCGCCGTCGTCGCGCAGGGCCCGCGTCCGCGTGGCGAGCGGGAGCGTCTCGAGGACCGTCGCCAGGACGGGATCGGCCGGCCACGTGACCAGCGGCTCGGCGTCGTCGCGGTCGCCGGCCTCGCGCCGGAGGTCCGCGTACCGGTCCACGAGGCGTCGGAGATGTGCGTCGCGCGAGCCGAGCGGGCGGTCCATCTCCGGGTGCAGGACGTGGCCGTGCCGCAGGCGCCAGCCGTCGAAGTCGACGATCTGCAGGGGGTGGCCGCCGGCGAGCGGCGCTCCCCCGACGTCGGTCGTCAGGGGACGCTCGTGCACGTTCCACCAGGCGAGGCCGATGCCGGGGTCGGCGACGATCGAGACCCCCGGCACGGCCGCCGCCCCCGAGGCGCGCGCGACCGCGGTCGCCTCGTCGCGCCACCGCAGGAACGACGCGGCGCGGTCGTCGCCGGCCGTGAACGCGAAGAGCCGATCGTGCGTCGCGCCGCGCGCGGCGACGTCGTCGCCGTTCGGTCGCCGCCCGTCGTCGGGCGGGACGGTCGCCGCGCGCAGCGCCACCACGACTCCGGGACCGTCCGCGAGCTCCGCCGGCGCGGCGAGCACGAGGCTCGTGGCCGGCAGGACGACCACCCGCTCTCCCGGGTCCTCGGCCGCCGCGAGGGCCGCGAGCGCCGCGCCGGTGGCGCCCGCCTCGACGCCGAGGTCGGCCCAGCTGCGAACGCGGGTCTCCGGCCCGTGCGCGCGCCGGAGCGGCGCCACGAGATCGGGATGCGCCGCGAGCACCTCGACCCGCGAACCACCGTTGTCGCGCCAGGTGCGTGCGGCGACGACGGACGCCGCAGCATCGGCGCTGCCGGCTAGCACGACCGCGAGCACGGCAGTGAGTCTAGGGCGAGCGGCAAGCTCTACTCTGTCCCGGATGCCGGACGCCCCGCTCGCGCTCTCGGTGACGGACCTCCACAAGTCGTTCCGGATCCCCGAGCATCAGATGAGCACGCTGAAGGAGCGTGCGCTGCACCCGTTCCGTCGCACGCGGTTCCACGAGCTCGACGTGCTCCGCGGCATCGACTTCGACGTCGCGCGCGGCGAGTTCTTCGGGATCGTCGGCCGCAACGGCTCGGGCAAGAGCACGCTGCTGAAGTGCATGGCCGGGATCTACCGCCCCGAGCAGGGGCGGATCCAGGTCGCGGGGCGCCTGGCGCCGTTCATCGAGCTCGGCGTCGGCTTCAACGCCGACCTCACCGCCTACGAGAACGTCCAGATCAACGCGGTGATGATGGGCCTCACCGCACGCGAGGCCCGACGGCGCTTCGATCAGATCATCGAGTTCGCCGAGCTCCAGGACTTCCTCGACCTGAAGCTCAAGAACTACTCGTCCGGCATGCAGGTCCGACTCGCGTTCGCGACGATGGTGCAGGCCGACGCCGACGTCATGCTCGTCGACGAGGTCCTGGCCGTCGGCGACGCGGCCTTCCAGCAGAAGTGCCTGGACGTGTTCTGGGAGATGCGCGAGCAGGGCAAGACGATCGTGCTCGTGACCCACGACATGAGCACCGTCGAGCGCTTCTGCCACCGGGCGATGTTCATCCGCCACGGCGAGGTCGAGCTGATGGGCGACCCGCGGCAGGTCGGCCTCGCCTACCTCGACGCGAACTTCGGGCAGACCGACGTCCAGGTCCCCGACGACGCGGACACCCCCGCCGTCACCATGAACGCCGCCTGGGTCGAAGTGGACGGCGTGCCGACGGAGAACGTCCGTTCCGGCCAGGCGTTCACGATCCACTTCGACCTGAGCTTCCACATCGACTGCGACGCACCGTTCCTCGGGCTCGCTCTGGAGAACGAGGCAGGCGTGCCGATCACCGGGTTCACGACCGAGTTCGACACCGACCACGTCGAGGCGGGCCACAACGTCGTCGTGCGCGCCCGCATGGAGGGCGAGCTGCAGGACGGGCGCTACAAGGCCCGGATGCGCGTGACCCGCGGCAGCGGCCGGCAGCACGTCCTCGCCGACTCGGCGGCCGCGGTCCAGCTCCACGTCCACGGAGCCCACGAGGTGGTCGGGGCGTTCGGGATCCCGCGGACCATCGAGATCGATCACCGCACCCCTGCGGCGACCGCCGAGGAGCCCCGCGCATGAGCACGGCGAACCTCTCGCTCGACGAGCGGCTCGAGCTGCGCGACATCGCCGGCCCCGGGGCGCTCGGCGGCGGCTTCAAGCGGTTCTGGTCGCTGGTCTGGCTCATCGCGACCACCGACTTCCGGTTGAGCTACTTCGGCTCGGCCCTCGGCTACGTCTGGTCGCTCGCGCGCCCGCTGATGCTCTTCGCGGTGCTCTACACCGTCTTCAGCCAGGTCGCCCGGATCGGGGACGAGATCCCGAACTACCCCGTGCTCCTGTTGATGAACATCATGTTCTTCAACTTCTTCTCGGACGCCACGAACGGCTGCGTCACGGCGATCGTGTTCCGGGAGAACCTCGTACGCAAGATGCAGTTCCCGCGGCTGGTGATGCCGCTGGCGACGGTCCTGACGGCGCTCTTCAACCTGCTGTCGTCGATGGTCGTCGTCTTCATCTTCATGCTCATCTACGGCGTCGACCCGACGTGGACCTGGCTGCTCCTCCCGGTGGGACTCGCGCCCCTGGTGCTCCTGGCGACCGGGATCGGGCTGCTCGTCTCGGCCCTGTTCGTCCGCTTCCGGGACGTCCAGCCGATCTGGCAGGTCTTCTCCACGGCGCTGTTCTACGCCTCGCCGGTCCTCTACACGATCGACAACGTGAACGACGAGGTGAAGACGGTCCTCCAGCACAACCCGCTGACGGGCATCCTCGAGGCCCTCCGCAAGTGGATGGTCGATCCGTCGGCCCCGGGCGGGATCACCGCCCTGGGCGGATACCAGGCGGCGATCGCCCCGGTGGCCCTGTCGCTCTTCCTCGTCGTCTGCGGGTTCGTCGTGTTCCAGCGCGAGTCCCGTCGCGCAGCCGAGATGCTGTAGCGCCGCCGCGCGCCGGCGGGCCTCCCGGTACGGTGCAGCCGTGCCGTTGAACGGGATTCGCAGGCGCCTCAAGGGACCGCTCGTCCGCAGCGCGCGAGAGGGCTTCGCGCCCGGCGCCGCCGAGCTCGCCCAGCGGGTGGAGACCGAGGTCGGCGAGTCCAAGCGGCTCCTGGCGGAGTTCATCGACTCGCGCGTCGATCAGGTCGTCGGCACGGTCCAGGCCAGCAGCGACGCGGTCGCGGGCCAGCGCCCCGTGCTGGACCGGCTCGAGGCCTCGACGCTCGAGGGCACCGCGTACGTCGCCGGGGCGCTCGACAGACTGCGCGAGCTCGTCGACGAGCACCTCCTCCTGGGCCGGGAGCCGGACCATCTGATCGCTCGCGTCCGGGAGGGCGACCTCGGGGCGATCGATGCGCGGACGGCCCGGCTGCTCGAGGCCGCGACCGGGCACAGCGGCCCGCTCTCCCAGCGAGGGCTCTACCTCAACCCCGCCGTCGGCGTCGGTTGGCGGCCGGGGAACGTCGAGCTCGTGTCGGTCAACGAGCGGATCGCCGAGATCCCGTTCGTCCTCGGTGCCCTGCACGACCTGCCGCCGGCCAGCCGCGTGCTGGACGTCGGGGCGGCGGAGAGCACGCTCTCGCTCTCGCTGGCCACCCTGGGGCACCGCGTGACCGCGCTGGATCCACGGGGCTACCCGTTCAGCCACCCGAACCTCACGGGCTCCCGCGCCCGGATCGACGAGCTGCACGCCGACGACGACCCGTACGACGCGGTGGTCCTGCTCTCGACCGTCGAGCACATCGGCCTGGGCTCCTACGACGGCGATGCCATGGACCCGGACGGCGACCGCCGCGCGGTGGAGCAGTGCGCGGCGCTGCTGAAGCCCGGTGGCCGGCTGGTGCTCACCGCCCCGTACGGCCGCCCGGCGCTCACGCCGCTCGAGCGGATCTACGGTCCCGACGAGCTGCGCGCGCTGCTCGCCGGCTTCGAGATCCTCGAGCAGCGGCACCTGCACCGGGTCGATGCCGTCACCTGGGCCGCAGGCGAGGACCTCGAGCGCCCCGGCTGCGTGATGGTCTCCGCCCGCACCGCCTGAGGCGCGGATGACCCTCGAACGGACCCGCGTCTGCTTCGACGTCCTCGGGGCGCAGCAGCTCGCCTGGGAGCGCGGCGTTCCGCGGTACATCGCCGCGCACGGCGCCGCCTTGCGGGAGCTGCTCGAGCCGGACCAGCTGCGCTTCCGCGCCGATCCGGACCTGCCCCTGATGCCGCCGGCTCAGCAGTTCGTCGCCACGGGCCAGCTGCGCCGGTCGCGCCGCCCCCCGTCGGTCGCCGAGGGTCAGCGGGGCATCTTCCACGCGACCTCGCCGTTCGACCTGGACAGCTCGATCGACGTCGTGTGGCCGCGCTGGGCACGCCGCTCGCCGTGGGTGACCGTGCTGACCGTCTGGGACCTCATCCCCCTGCGGCTCGGGCACTACTTCGAGCGCGGCATCATGCACGAGGGCACGTACCGCACGCGTGCCGAGCTGCTGCGCCGGGCCGACCACCTGCTCGCCATCTCCCAGCGGACCGCCGAGGACGTCACGGAGCTGCTCGGCGTGCCCGAGGAGCGCATCACCGTGATCGACGCGGGAGTCGATCGGGACCGCTTCTCCGACCACGGCGTCGCCGGGTCGTCGCCCGCGCTCGACCGCGCGATTCCTGGGCTGCGTGCGCCCTTCCTCTTCTACGTCGGCGGCGACGAGCCGCGCAAGAACATGGAGGGGCTGGTCCGCGCGTTCGCGCGGACGCGGCTGGGACGCGAGGGCGGCCAGCTCGTGATGACCTGCGCGCTCGGCGAAGGACGCCGCGAGCACTTCACGCGCCTGGCCGTCGACCACGGACTCGCCGCGGACCAGGTGCTCATGACCGGCCACGTCCCGGACGACGTCCTGGCCTCGCTGTACCGGTCCTGCACGCTCTTCGTCTTCCCGTCGCTGTACGAGGGATCGGGGCTGCCGATCCTCGAGGCCATGTCGGCCGGCGCACCGGTCGTGGCCGCGCGGACCTCCACCGGCCCCGAGGTCCTCGGCACCGTGGACGGGACCTTCGATCCACGCGATCCGGACGACATGGCCGCCACGATCGACCACGCGCTCGGGACTCCGGGCCGCCTGGACGCGCTGCGGGAGCGGTCGGCCCGGAGCGTGGAGCGCTACACGTGGCAGCACGTCGCCGAGCAGACGATCGTCGGCTACGAGCGGGCGCTGGCGGGACGCCGTCGCTCCTCGACGCGCTCCCGGCCCGGGCGACTCGCCGTCGTGACGCCGTGGCCGCCACAGCGCTCCGGGATCGCCGACTACGCCGCGCGGCTCGTCCCGGCCCTGCGCTCGGCCACCGAGCGGCCGATCGACGTCGTGGTCGCCGACGACCGTGCGCGCGAGCTCGGACCCTCGAGCGAGGTGCTCGCCGACGGCGCGTTCCGGACGCGCGTGGAGCTGGGGGAGCGGTACGACGGGGTGCTGCTGCAGCTCGGCAACAGCGGCTTCCACAGCCACTGCCTGCCGCTCATGCCGTGGTTGCGCGGTCACGGCATCCCGACCGGGGCGATGATCCACGACGCCGCGCTCAGCGGCATGTACACCGACGCCGTCCGCCTCGGCCAGGATCGCGTCGGCGACCTCGCCACCCATGCGAAGCAGGAGTACCCCGTCCTGCGCGACAAGGCCCCGCACGAGCTCCTGCACTTCCTCGAGCACCAGGCGGTCACGCACGGCGCGTTCATGACGCGCGAGGTCCAGGCGCAGGTCGACTGGGTCGTCGTGCACTCCGAGCTCGCGCGGCAGCTGCTCCTCGTCGACCGTCACGACGCCGGACCCCCGATCGACGTGCTGCCGCTGGCCGCGCCCGCGCCCCGGACCACCGAGGAGCCGCGCGACCCGGACCTCGTCGTGACGACCGGGTACGTCGCCGAGGTCAAGGGCGTCAGCCTGCTCGTGCGCGCGCTGGCCGCCATCCGCCACCGGCGTCCGAACGCCCGTCTCGTGCTGGCGGGCGCGCAGAACCTGCCGCACGAGCGAACCGCGCTGCGCGTGCTGGTGCGCGAGCTCGAGCTCGAGGAGGCCGTGACGGTCACCGGCTTCCTCGAAGCCGACGAGCGCTGGCGGCTCCTGCAACGTGCCGGCGTCGTCGTCCAGCTCCGCCGCCACTCGCACGGCGAGGCCTCGGCCGCCGTCCTCGACGGGCTGGCCGCGGGCGCACCGATGATCGTGTCCGACCTGGGGTGGATGGCCGACCTCCCCGCCGATGCGGTCGCCAAGGTCCCCGCCGAGCCGTCGCCGCCGGAGCTGTCCGCGGCGATCCTGTCGATCCTCGAGTCCCCGTCGCGAGCCGCCTCGCTCTCCGCCGGGGCGCTGCGTCACGTCGAGCGCACGAACGTCGACCGGGTCGCGGCCGCCGTGCTGGAGCGCTGGATCGGGAGCTGAGGCGCTGCGTCGGCCGTGCCGGCGATCAGTCGCGCCAGCCGTCCGGGTCGCCCCAGGTCGACCCGGCGGGATGGGTGATGGTGTCCCAGATCCGCTCGAACTGGCCCGGCCAGCTCAGGGCGGCCATCTCGCGGCGGCCCTCGTCGGCGATCCGGTGGCGCAGCTCGGCGTCCTCGACGAGGCGGCCGATCTCCTCGGCGATGATCGTCGCGGCGGGGGGCGCCACGAGGCTGTTGCGCTCGTGGTGCAGGAAC
>JALRCL010000454.1 GCA_023268575.1 Patulibacter sp. | reverse complement strand
GGGCGGTTCCGGCGGCCCGGGCGGTTCCGGCGGCCCGGGTGGATCCGGCGGCCCGGGTGGATCCGGCGGCCCGGGTGGATCCGGCGGCCCCGGTGGATCCGGCGGCCCCGGTGGATCCGGCGGTACGGGCGGCCCCGGTGGATCCGGCGGTTCCGGTGGCCCGGGCGGCGGGAAGCCCGGCGGCACGCCTCCGGGAGCCGGCGAGGCCGCGCGCCCGCAGGTCCGCCTGACCATCGGCCGGGTGCGCCCGGCGACCCTGCGACGGGGGCTCCCCGTGCGCGTGCGGTGCTCGACCGCCTGCCGCGGGACGGTCACCGCGCGCGGGTCCGGGCTGCGGCTGCGGGCGGAGGTCCGCCGGACGCGCGCCGGCACGGCGAAGGTCCGGCTGCGGCCGGCCGACCGAGCGACGCGCACCCGGCTGCGCACCGTCCGGCGCGCGCGGCTCGCCGTCACGGCGACGGTGCGCGACGCCGCGGGCCACCGTGCCACGGCCCGCCGGTCCGTCACGGTGCGCTGAGCCCGGGCCCGCCGGCGGCCGATCGGCCGTCGGCGGCCCGCGCCCGTGCGAGGTCAGAGCGGCCGGGGTTCCTCGAGGACCGTGTCGTCGGACCCGGCCCGGCTCGGTCGGTGGCGCGCGCGGATCGTGCGCGCCCGCGGGGACTCGCGGACCGACGGGACGAGGTGCTCCGTCTCCCACCATGCCACGACCGGCGTCGGGGGACGGCCGCGCTCCTCGCACTCGATGCTGCTGGTGGCGCCCATGGGTGCGCCCTTCCTGACCGGCTCTCGCGACCGGCCGTCGCGGGTGTCTCGCGCGCCGCCAGGCGCGCGAGGGGGGGTCCGGTCACCGTACGCCCTCCGGCCGGCCGCCACCAGGGGCCGAACGGCCAGCGGCCACTCCACCATCCGCCGAGTCGGCGCCCCGCCAGCCGCCGGCGCGGCGAGCGCTCGCCTCGTCGACCCGGTCCCTCGCTGGCGCGGTGCAGATCCTCATGGCATCACGACTCGGGACGGCACGCTCTCGCGTCGCGATGGACGCGCGACGGCTTCCCCGTTCATCCGCGCCTCGCACCAGACCGCCCTTGGACGAACCATGCCCGCGTTCGACCCGCTCCCGACCCGCGAGCCGCGCGGCAGCGGCGCCGGTCCGCGCGTCAGCCGGTCGCCGACGGTCGGGCCTCGGGAGCGACCATTCGGGCTGCGGTCGCTCTGCGCGCGACGAGGCGCCGGAGTCCCACGAGGCCGCAGATCGACAGGACCGCGGCCAGCCACGTCTGGGGCTGGAGCAGCACGAGGTTGAGGATCACGAGCGGGCCGAGCAGGCCGACCACGAGGCCGAGCAGCACCTGATCGCGACGCGAAGGCAGGACTCGAAGCGCCGCGCCCACGCCGACGATCGGGATCATGATGGCCCCGAGCACGGCGATCGGCCACGGCAACCCCGACGGGGGAGCCGCGTAGGTGAGGACGAACCCCGCAGAGAGCGCGAGCGCTGCGCGGCGCGCCAACGGCTTCGCACTCGATTGCGTGCCGACGGCGGGCCACGTCCGGGGCAGCTGCCGAGCGAGCGCCACCACGGCTCCGGCGAGGACGAGCGCCACGGCCATCTGCGGCCAGCGCGTGGCGAAGAACCCGGAGCCCTCGATCAGGGTCAAGGGAAACAGCAGCACCATCGCGACGGCGGCGAGGGCGAGCGTCCTCGTCGAAGCCCAGGGCCGGTCGCGGTGCCCGGGGTGGAGGAGCTCGGTGATGGCGATGGCGCAGCCGATGCTGACCGCGGCGTGGAACGACGTCAGGTGGACGGCCTGCAGGAGGCTCGTGTCCCACACGCGCGAGTAGTCGCCCTCGCTCGGGAGGTAGGACACGTTGAACCACGAGCGCACGAACTCTGCCTCCTCGAGGATCCCGTAGGCGGCGCCTAGGGCGATCAAGCCGGCCAGCCCGAGCCGCCAGCGACGCACGCCCTCGCGGACGAGCAGCGCGCCGCTGCCGTAGAGCGCCGCGTGGAACGGCAGCACGACAAGGAACACGAACACCGAGGTCGCGGTGGAGAGGACCTCGCCGACGAACGGCGCGACGACGAGCACCGTCGCCAGCGGCGAGAACCACCGTCGTTGCATCATGCCGCCAACCCTCGCTTCGGCAGGGCCGGCGCGCCACGGTCGAAGGTCGAAGGTCGAAGGCCGATGGTCGGGGCCTGAACCGTCCGAAGACGGTGCTCCAGGCCGGCGGAGGGCCGACGCGCCGCGGCGATCGCCCATGCGCAGCGATCACCGCCACGCCGCTCCGCGCCGGCGGGGAGCGGCGGGCCGTCACCCCGCTCCGGCTGCACGGGGCCCCGGCGTCGGCGGTGGCGCCTCGTGCGCGGCGGCGCTCAGCCGCCCTGCATCGCCGAGACGACCTCGACCCGCTCGTCCTCCGCGAGCCGGCGGTCGTCCCAGGTGCTGCGCGGGGCGACCTCGCCGTCGATCGCGACCGCGAGGCCGCGGGCTGTGTCGGCGACGCCGAGGTCCTCGAGCAGGGCGCGAACGGTCCAGCCCGTCACGGGCCGGGGCTCGCCGTTGACGATCGGGTCAGGCACGGGCGTCCTCCGGCGTCGGGGTCAGGGCGGGACGGGCCGGATCGACGATCGCCTGGAGCGCCTCGTCGGTCGAGCGGCCGAGCATCCGGTCGGCGAGCAGCGTCCCGGTCAGCGGGGCCAGCAGCACGCCGTTGCGATAGTGGCCCGTGGCCCACCAGAGGCCCTCGAGGCCCGGCGACGGACCGATCGCCGGGTGGCCGTCCGGGGTCGCGGGGCGCAGGCCGGCGAGCGTCTCCCGCAGCTCGAGCTCGAGCAGGCCCGGCACGAGCTCGGCGCCGTCGCGCAGCAGGTCGTGGACCGCCCACGCCGTCGTCGCGTGATCGAAGCCGCGCTCCTCCGTCGTCGCCCCGAGGACGTAGCGCCCGTCGTCGCGCGGGACGAGGTAGCCGGTGCCGAACCGCAGCACGCGCTCGACCATCCCCGGGCCCTGCGGATCGCGCAGCACGAGCAGCTGGCCCTTCACCGGCCGCACGGGCAGGCGGTCGCGGCCCGGCAGCCCGGGGACGCGGCCCGACCACGAGCCCGCCGCGAGCACGACGGCCTCGCTGCGCAGCTCGAGCCCGTCGGCGGTGCGCGCCCCGGTGACCCGGGTGCCGTCGTGGAGGAGCTCCTCGACCGCCGAGCCCGGACCGGTCGCGATCCGGGCGCCGGCGTCGCCGGCAGCGGCAGCGAGCGCCCGCACGACCACCCGCGGGTCGACGGCCTGCTCGTCGGGCACGGCGATCGCCCCGCGCAGCGTCGGCGCCAGCGCCGGCTCGAGCCGCCGAGCCGCGCTGGGCAGCAGCCGCTCGACCGGCAGGCCGAGCCGCTCGCGGATGTCGGCGAACCGCTCCAGGGCCTCCGCCTCGTCGCGGTCGCGCGCAACGGCGAGCGTCGGACGGCGGCGCAGGGGCACGACGATGCCCGACGCCGCCTTGAGCTCCGCCGCGAAGCCGGGCCATCGCGCCAGGGCGGCACGGCCCAGCGCGAGCTGGTCCGGGTCGTCGGGCTCGGCCTCGGTCACCGGCGCGAGCATCCCGGCGGCGACGCGGCTCGTCGCCTGCCCGGGCGCGTCGCGGTCGAGGATCCGCACCCGACAACCGGCGGCCGCGAGCTCCCAGGCGACGGTCAGTCCGGCGAGCCCGGCGCCGAGGACGAGGACGTCGTCTGGGCGGGTCTGGCTCGGGGCGATCGGCAGCTCGGTCACAGGTGGTCTCGCTTCGCCGGCACGACCCGGATCAGCTGGTGGCGGTCGGAGCGTGAACTCCCTCTCAGCGCCCGGCTGGGCGCTCCCGCGAACCGGTGGGCCACCGATGGTAGCCACCGGTCCCCGCCGGCCCGTCGCCCCCCGCGCCGGGCCGCGCTGGGAGACTGCCGGGGGATGACGCCCGAGCAGCGCCGCGCCCGCTTCGCCGCCGTCCGGCTCTACCTCGTCGCGCCGCTGGCGCCCGGCGGGCGTCCGCTCGTCGAGGTCGCGCGCGCAGCGATCGCGGGCGGCGTCGACGCGCTCCAGGTGCGGGAGAAGCACGCCGGGGACGACGTGATCGTCGCCGAGCTGCGGCAGCTGCGCGAGCTCTGCGACCGGACCGGCACGCTGCTCGTGCTGAACGACCGCCCCGACCTCGCCCTCGCCGGCGGCGCCCACGCCGTGCACGTCGGGCAGGGCGACGTGCCGGTCGCCGAGGCACGACGGATCGTCGGCGACGACCTGCTCATCGGCCTCTCGACCCACGACCCGGCGCAGGTCGACGCCGCCAACGACGCCGATCCCGCGACCGGCCCCGACCACATCGGGGTCGGGCCGGTCCACGCCTCGCCGACGAAGCCGGGCGTGCCGGGCGTCGGCGTCGGGCTCGTCGCGCACGCCGCCTCGCGCACGCTCCCGTTCGTGGCGATCGGGGGCATCGACGCGACGAACGTCGGCGCCGTCGTCGCGGCCGGCGCGCCGCGCGTCGCCGTCATCCGGGCGATCGCGGACGCCGACGACCCGCGAGCGGCGGCGGCCACGCTGCGCGCCGTGGTCGACGCGGGGCCCGCCGCGCCCGCCCCGGGCTGAGGGTGATGGCGCGCCGCCGGCCGGCAGGCCGGAGCGAAGCGGGGTGCCGGCGGTGCACCGACGGTCGGCGCGTCAGACCCCGAGGCAGCGGCGGACGTACCCGTTGACGAACGTCCCCGTCGGGTCGAGGCGCTCGCGCACGGCGAGGAAGTCGTCGAACCGCGGGTAGCGCTCGCGCAGCGTCGCCGCGTCCAGGGCGTGGCGCTTGCCCCAGTGCGGCCGTCCGCCGTGGTCGGCGACGATCGCCTCGACGGCGGCGAAGTACGGCTCCCACGGCATGCCGACGAACTGGTGGACGGCGACGTAGAACGCGTCGCGCTCGTACGTCGGGCTGAGCCACGCGTCGTCGCCGGCCACGACGCGGCACTCCAGCGGGAAGGCGACGGGGTAGCGCTCGGCCTGGACCCACTCGACGATCCGGCGGACGACCTCGGGACCCGCCGCGCGCGGCACGGCGTACTCGATCTCCGTGAACCGGACCCGTCGGTCGCTGACGAAGACCGCCGGGCTGTGGTCGACGTACTCGCCCTCCGACGCCAGCGGCGCCGCGACGCGGCAGAGCGTCGGGATCGTGCCCGGGAAGCGGCGCGTGAAGCGGAAGACGCCGTCGATCGCGACCTGCCCGATCGGCTCGCCGACCCGCCGCGCGAGCCACGAGCGGCCCCGTGCGGGCGCATCGGTGCGATCGCGGCGGATCGTGCAGGCGCGGCCACCGTAGGGGAACGCGAAGAACTCGTAGTGGTCGTGCGCTGCCGCCTCGGCGTCGACGGTCGCCAGCACGTCGTCGAGCTCGCGCACCTCGTCGCGGCGGTGCAGGACGAACGCCGGCACCGTCCGCAGGGTCACCGCGCTGATCGCGCCGAGCGCGCCGATCCCGACCCGCGCCGCGGCGAACGCGTCGGGATCGTCGTCGGCGGCCAGGCGCAGCCGCTCGCCGGCCGCGGTGACGAGCTCGAGCCCGACGACCTGCGCCGAGAGGTTCGGCAGGCGGGCCCCGGTCCCGTGGGTCGCGGTCGAGATCGCGCCGGCGATCGTCTGGCGGTCGATGTCGCCGAGGTTCGCCAGCGCCCGGCCGCGCGCGTGGAGCTCGCGGTTGAGCTGGGCGATCGTCGTGCCCGCGCCGACGGTCACGCGGTCGCCGTCGACGTCGAGGACGCCCGCGAGCCGGTCGAGGGCGATCTGCAGCCCGTCGGTCAGCGCGGCCTCGGTGAACGAGTGGCCGCTGCCGACGACCTTCACCGCCGTCCCCTCGGCGGTCGCGGCGCCGACGATCTCGGCGAGCTCCTCGGGGGACCGCGGCACGGCCCGCCCCGCCGGGTCGCAGCGCTGGTCGCCGGTCCAGTTCGTCCAGGTCATCGTGGTCGCTCCCGTCGCTCGTGGCCGTCTCGTCGCGGCGCCGTCCCGCTCACAGGAACGTCCGGCCCTCGCCGCGGTACGTCGGCAGCTCGTCGACCACCGCGTCGCCCTCGATCACGACGAGCCGGTCGAACCGCTCGCAGAGCTCCCCGGCCTTCGCGTGGCGCAGGAAGACCCGGTCGCCGATCGCCAGCCGATCCGCGGCCCGGCCCCGCAGCGGGGTCTGCACCTCCCCCGCGCCCTCGAGCCCGTCGAGCGACAGGCCCGCCGGCAGGTAGGGCTGCGGCATGCGGTCCGCCGCGCCGACGCCCGAGGCGAGGTAGCCCCCGCCGAGCGCCGTGATGACGCCGGGGCCCGGCCGCCGGACGACGGGCAGCGCGAAGAGCGCCGCAGGCTCCAGGCGGAACGCCGCGTAGGCGTCGAAGAGCGTCGGCGCGTAGAAGCCCGAGCCGGCCGTGAGCTCGGTGATCGCCGGCTCGTCCGCGGCGAGGTGCAGGTCGCCGGTCCCGCCGACGTTCACGATCTCGATCGGCGCGACCTCGCGGACGAACGCGACCGCCTCCGCCCGCCGCTCGCGCAGCTCGCGGTACGACGCCCGCTGGAGCCGCCGCAGGACCGCGCCCTTCAACGGCGCCCCGGGCGGGCGGTCGCCGACGCCGGCGATGTGGCCCTCGTAGCTCATGATCGCCACGAGCCGGAAGCGGGGGCGCGCCGCGATCTCCTCGGCCATGGCGCGGGCCTCGGCGGGCGCGTGCAGCGGCGAGCGCTTGGGCCCGATCGCCAGGCGGCCGCCGGCGAGCCGGAACGACGCGTCGAGGTCGAGGCACACGCGAAGCGGCGGGCCGTCGGGACCGGCCGCCGACGCGAGCAGGTCGAGCTGCTCTCGCCCGTCGACCATGACGATCGGCGCGCCGTCCGGCGCCTCGGCGGTCCGGCGGGCGAGCTCGGCGATCGCGGCCCGGTCCGCCGTCGGGTAGGCGACGAGCAGGTCGTCGGCGCCGTGCTCGTGCAGCCACAGCGCCTCGGGCAGCGTGAACGCGAGGATCCCGCGGTAACCGGGCTCCTCGCGCAGGATCCGCTCCACCAGCGGCCGGCAGCGCAGCGACTTCGACGCGACCCGGATCGGCGTTCCGGCCGCGCGGCGGCGCATCCCGGCGGCGTTCGCGCGCAGCGCGTCGAGGTCGAGCAGCGCCAGCGGCGCGTCCCGGTCGCCGAGCGCTCGCGCGTACCGCTCGGCCCGTCGGGCGGGCGTCAGCTGCGGGGACGGGGAGGGCTCGACGGCGGCCACCACCGCCGACGATACGAGGCCGGGCCGGGCCGCGCGCGCCACGGGACGGCGGATGCCCCCGCACGCGACCCGCGCGAGGCGGCATGATGCGCGGGATGGCCGACCGCAAGCGCAAGCGCAAGCGCCAGGCCGCGGCGGCCAAGACCGCCGCGCGCCGCGACTTCCAGCAGCCGCCCGCGCCGAGCGGGCGCGACGCGATGGCCCGCGGCTACGCGCGCGCCGAGGAGCGCAACGCGAAGATCCGCGACGAGCTCGAGCCGTTGCGCCCCGGCGAGCGCCCGAAGGTCCTGATCGCGGCGATCGCGTGGACCGGCCTGCTGGCCGTCGGCACGGTCGTCAACGCCATCCTCGCCGACGGCGACGACGCCGGCGCGACGCGGTTCAGCAACGGCCTGATGACGCTCCTGTTCGTCGTCGCGATGGTCTACAGCTGGAAGCTCCGGTACTGGGCGCTCATGGGCACGCAGACCGTGCTGGCGATCGCGATGGTCGTCGGCATCATCGCCCTGCTCGGGATCACGAAGCTCTGGCTGCTGCCGCTCCTGTTCCTCCACGTCGGGATCAGCGGCTACCTCTTCTTCCGGATGGTGAAGGTCCTCGCCCGCGTGCAGAAGGCCGAGCGCGAGGAGCGCGAGGGCCGGGCGTGAGGGCGCGGCCCGCCGGGGGGCCGCGCGGAAGCGCCGCCCGTCGCCGCGCCCCGTCCTGCGCCGCCCCGGGCGGCGGCCCTGCGGTGACGGTCCTATAGGCTCGAACTCCGTGCTGCGACGGGGCCCACGGGCACCGACCGCAGCCCGCTGCGAGCACCTCAGAACATCCACACGCTCACCCCGCCGCCGCATCCGCGGCCGCCGGGCACCGAGCGCACCGACACGGGCAGGAACGGCACTCTCATGGCGCAGTACGACGCGATCGTCATCGGTTCGGGACCCGGCGGCTACGTGGCCGCGATCCGGGCCGCGCAGCTCGGCCTGAAGACCGTGGTGATCGAGAAGGCCGTCGTCGGCGGTCGCTGCCCGACCGTCGCCTGCATCCCCGCGAAGGTCGTCCTCCGCTCGGCCGACATCCTCACCGAGGCGCGCGACGCCGAGGAGTTCGGCCTGCGGATCAAGGAGATCGAGGTCGACTTCGCCGCGATCATGGAGCGGCGCAAGAAGGTCATCGACCAGCTGACCGGTGGCGTCGCCCAGCTCCTGAAGAAGAACGGGATCGACTACGTCGAGGGCGAGGCGTCGCTCACGGCCGACGGGGACGTGACCGTCGGCGGGGAGACCCACAGCGCGTCGAAGGGCGTCATCCTCGCGACCGGCTCGGTGCGCCGCGCGATCCCGGGCGTCGAGTACGGCGGGCGCGTCATCGGCACCGAGGAGGCCTGGGCGCTCGAGGAGCTGCCCGGATCGATCGCCGTCGTCGGCGCCGGCGCGTCGGGCACCGAGATCGCGTCCGCCTACGCGCGGCTCGGGTCGCAGGCGCAGCTCTTCGAGTTCCTCGACCGCGTCCTGCCGTCGGAGGACGTCGACATCTCGCGCGTGGCGAACCGCGAGTTCAAGAAGCAGGGCATCGACGTCCACGTCTCGACGAAGGTCTCCGACGTCCGCAGCAGCGACGACGGCGTGACGTTCCGGTACCAGAAGGGCGACGGCGAGCCGCAGGAGGGCCGGGCCGACTGGCTCGTGATCGCCACCGGTCGCGGGCCGGACGTCGAGGCGCTGAACCTCGACGCGGCGGGCGTGAAGCTCAACGACCGCGGCCTGATCGAGGTCGACGGGCGGCTGCGCACGTCGAAGAAGGGCATCTGGGCGATCGGCGACCTGACCCCCGGCCCGGCGCTGGCGCACAAGGCCTCCGACGAGGGCGTCATCGCGGCGGAGGACATCGCCGGCCAGACGACCCACCCGATCTCCTACGTCGACATCCCCCGCGCGACGTTCTGCAAGCCGAACGTCGCGTCGTTCGGCCTGACCGAGGCGCAAGCCAAGGAGCAGGGCTACGACGTGACCGTCGGCAAGGTGCCCTACGGCGCGGTCGGCGGCGGCACGGTCTACGGCGAGTCCGGCACGATCAAGATCATCGGCGACAAGAAGTACGGCGAGCTGCTCGGCGGCCACATCGTCGGTGCGAAGGCGACCGAGATGATCCAGGAGCTCGTGAACGCCAAGGCGCTCGAGGGCGGCTACGCCGAGGTCGCACGCGCGGTCCACGGCCACCCCACGCTGTCGGAGGCCGTGCTCGAGGCTGCGCGCGCCGCCGACGGCTGGCTCATCCACGGGTGAGCGACCCCGCGGAGCCGGGCGAGGACCGGGGCGAGCCGCTCGTCCCGGTCGACCGCTGGCCCGGCGGCGCGCCGGACGGCGGGGACGCCTCGTCCCCCGCCGCCGATCCGGCGGGCGACGCACCGGGCTCCGACGTCTCGGGCCGGCTCGGTGACGACCACGGCGCCGGCCCCACCAGCGGCGAGGAGCCCGACCCCGAGGGGCCGCCGGCGTTCTACTTCGACTTCCGGGACCCGGAGAGCTACCTCGCCGCCGAGCGCGTCATCCGCGCCCTGCCGGTGGCGACCCCGTGGGTCCCGATCGACGCCTCGCGCCTGCCGGGCCCCCACGCGTGGGACGGCTTCCGCTGCGGCGACGACGCGTCGGCCGCCCGCGAGCGGATCGCCCGCACGGCGGCCGAGCGCGGCCTGCAGCCGGTCCGCTGGCCGGCGGAGGTGCCCTTCGACAGCACCCGCGCGCTGCGGGCGGCCTGGTACGCGAAGGGCCTGGGCCGCGTCGTGAGCTTCAGCCTGCCGGCGTTCCGTCAGGCCTTCGCAGGTGGGCACGACCTGAGCAGCGAGGCGTTCGTCCTCATCGCCGCCTCGGCGTCGGAGATGCATCCGCGCGCGATCCTCCAGGCGCTGGAGCGGGCGCCGATCGCAGCGGCGCTCGCCGCCGCGACCGACCGGGCGATCGAGCGCGGCGTGCGCACGACGCCGGCCGTCTGGACCGGCGACCGCGTCTTCCACGGCGACGCCGGCATCGACGAGGCCGCCGCGCACCTCGCCACCCGCTGAGCGCGCCGTGCCCGGCCGGCGAGCCCGCGCGGGCCGGTCCGAGGCGTGGCAGGCGCCGATCGCGCGGCCACGCGCGACCGGGCGGGCGGCCAGGTGGTCATCGTCGGGGCCGGCATGCTCAGCGCGAGCTGCCCCGCGCGATCGCGTCCACGCTGATCGCGGCGAACGCGCGCAGCGACGCCAGGTCGTCGCTCGGCCGCCCGCGGCCGACGGGCGACCCCACGACCCGCTTGGGCAGCCGGCGGACGACGTCAACTCCTGGGGCCGCCGGGTCCCGTGCCACGTCCTCGAGGTCGGCCTGCATCCGGTAGCTGTCGTAGTGGCCGCCCGCGGGGACGCGCACGGGTACCTCAGTCGTCGTCGAGGTCGAGGTCCAGCTGGGCCTCGTGCTGATCCGGGTCGCGCTGCGCGCGGCGGCGGGCGGCCTTCTTCCAGTGCCGCACGAGCTCGCGGGAGGTCGCCTGACGCCAGGAGATGCCCCGGCAGACCGGCTCGATCCGCACGCTGCCGTCGGCCTCGAACCCGAGGACGAGCGCGAGGAAGCGCCGGCCCTTCTTGTCGACCTCGACGATGTCCCCCGGCTCGATCGGCGCGACCCGCACGCCGACGAGGCTACCCCGGCGGGCGGACCGGCCCCGGCCCGGGTCGTCCCGATCCGGACCGTGGTCACGCGGGGACGCCCGCGGATGCGCGAAGCTCCCCGCCGTGACCCCCCTCGCTCCCTCCGAGGACGGCGGCGAGCCCGCCCCGCGGCGCGTGGCGCTCCTCAGCGACACGCACTTCCCCCGGCGCGGCACCGCGCTCCCGGAGGTCGTCCTCGACGCGCTGCGCAGCGCCGACGCGATCGTCCACGCCGGCGACGTCTGCGACGCCGCCACGCTCGCCGCGCTGCGCGCGCTCGGCCCGCCGCTCTACGCGGTCCTCGGCAACAACGACGCGGCGCTCGCCGGCGAGCTGCCCGAAGCACTGACGCTGCCGGTCGCCGGCGGCCGCCGCCTCGCGGTCGTCCACGACGCCGGGCCCGCCCCGGGGCGCCTGGCCCGCCTGCGCAAGCGGTTCCCCGACCACGACGCGGTGGTCTTCGGCCACAGCCACGTCCCCCTGCACGAGCAGGACGGCGACTTCCAGATCTTCAACCCGGGCAGCCCGACCGACCGCCGCGGGCGGTGGCCGGTCCACACCTTCGGGATGCTCGAGGCCGGCGAGGCCGGCCTGCGGTTCACGCTGCTCGACGTCGAGCGCTGACGCCGGACGAGCCGCGGCCGGACGAGCCCGACGCGGACGAGCCGGTGCAGGACGACCCCGAGCGCGACGGCCCGGTGCGGGGCGTGGGGCGAAGGCCGGGGGCAAAAAGGGGGCCCGGGAGGACGGGGCGCGGACGACGGGGCGCGGGTCGCCG
>JALRCL010001033.1 GCA_023268575.1 Patulibacter sp. | reverse complement strand
GGCCCTGGTCGCCGTGCCGCGGGCCGCGAGCGCCCGCGTCGGCTCGCGCGTGGCGCTCGCGGCGGACTCCGCGGCCGCCCTCGGCGTCGCGCTGCGCGCGCTCCGGGGCGGTGCCGCCGTCGAACGGACCGCGGACGGGCTCACGACGACGGCGACCCCGGGGCTCGTCGCCGACGCGCGCGCATCCCGGGTCGCACTGCGCCCGTCCGCCGCCACCGGCACGCCCCTCCGCGCGCCGCAGGTGCTGCTCGCCGACGACGGCACCCGCCCCCTCACCGGGACCCCCGCGGAGCTCCCGCGCGGCGAGCAGCCCGCCGGCTGGGTCCGCCAGGGGCTCGAGCGCCTCGGCATCGCCACCCGCCCGACGACCGCGGCGGCCCTCGCCGGCGGCGTCCCGGCGGGGACGACCCACCTCGTCGTGGGGCCCGGCGGGGCGGCCGATCTCGCCCCCGCCCGGGGCGCGGTCCAGGCCTTCGTCCGTGGCGGAGGCACCGTCGTGGCCCTCGGCGCGGGCGGCATCGGCGCCGTCCGCACGCTCGGCCTGAGCCGGGTCGGCGAGACCGCCGCGCCGGCCGGCGACGCCGTGAGCGTCGCGACGGCGGCCGCGGCACCGCTGGGCGCCGTGGCCCCCGGGCTGCGCGTCGTCGTCGCCGGGGAGCCGCGGCTCCAGGCGCCGGCCGGAAGCCGCGTGCCCCTGCGGGCCGCCGCCGGCCCGGCGCTCGACCCCTCGGGCGCCGCCGGCGCGACGGCCGGACTCGCGGGCCAGCCGCTCGTCGTCGAGGAGGCGCTCGGCGCCGGGCACGTCCTGAGCGTCGGGTTCTCGCCGTTCTTCCGCTCGCAGTCCGCCGGCGGCGCCCGCGTGATCGCGGCGCTCCTCCTCGGCTGAGCGTCCCGGTCCTCGACGGCGCGGCCGTCCGCGGGCCCGAGACGCACCGGAAGGCGCCGACCGCACCCCCGGACCGCGCTGCTCGTCGCGCCCGACCGGGCCGCTGTGGGCGAACGCCCTTGCCACGGGCCCCGGGGACGCGAGAGGCTGCGGCCCCCGGAACCGCCGGGGCAGGTCCGACGCCGCGTCGGGCCCCGCACGCGCCCAGAGGAGCCCCCGTGTCCTTCGATCCCGCCCGACTCGACGCGATCCTGCAGCAGGCCGTCGATCGCTCCGCCGTCCCCGGCATCAGCGCCGTGGTCGTCGACCGCGATGGCGTCCGCTACGCCGGACAGGCCGGAGTCCTGCGCGCGGACGGCCCCGCCGTCGACGACCGCACGCTCTTCCGCTGGGCGTCGACGACGAAGGCGCTCGCGAGCGTCGCCGCGCTGCAGCTCGTCGAGCAGGGCCGGCTCGGCCTCGACGACGACGCGGCGACCCACGTGCCCGAGATCGGCGCCCTGCAGGTCCTCGAGGGCTTCGACGGCGACGAGCCGCGCCTGCGCCCGCCGTCCCGCACGCCGACGGTCCGCGAGCTGCTGACCCACACCGCCGGCTTCGGCTACCACTTCCTCAACCCCGATCTGCTGCGCTACCTCGAGCTCACGGGCAAGCCGAGCGTCTTCACCGGCCTGAAGGCCGCGCTCACCGACGTCCCGATGATCCGCGACCCCGGGCAGGCCTGGGAGTACGGGACGAACACCGACTGGCTCGGGCTCGTCGTCGAGGCGGTCAGCGGCCAGACGCTCGGGGCGTACCTCGCCGAGCACGTCCTCGGGCCCCTCGAGGCGGAGGACGTGACGTTCCGCCCGACGGACGAGCAGCGGTCGCGCACGATGCCGATCCACGCCCGCACGCCCGACGGCGGGCTGATGGAGATCCCGCTCGACCTCGCGCCCGACCCGGAGTGGGAGGCCGCCGGCCACGGCCTCGTCGGCCCGGCCTCGGCGTACGCGCGGTTCCTCCAGGCGATGCTGCGCGACGGCGAGCTCGACGGGGCCCGGATCCTGCGACCGGAGACCGTCGCGCTGGCCTTCAGCGACCAGCTCGCGGGCGCACCGATGCCGACCGACGGCATCCGCTCGGCGGATCCGCAGTTCTCCAACGACGTGCCGCCCTCGCCCGTGCCCGAGAGCTGGGGCCTCGGCTTCCACCTCGTCCACGCCGACGTGCCGGGGATGCGCAGCAGCGGCACCGGGGACTGGGCCGGGCTCTTCAACCTCTACTACTGGATCGACCGGGAGGCGGGTCTCGCCGGCATGGTGCTCACGCAGCTGCTGCCGTTCTTCGACGCGGCCGTCGTGGAGACGTTCCAGGCGCTCGAGGTCGAGAGCTACGCCCAGGCACGCGCCGCCGTGGCGTGAGCCGGGCGACGGGCGGGCGCACGCGGGCCGTACCGTCCCGCTCCCGGCCGCCCGGAGCAGCCCGCGGATAGGGTGATCGGGCCATGCCCGTCGCGGTCGTCACCGACTCCACGCACTACCTGCCCGCTGCCCTGCTGCAGCAGCACGACATCGGGCAGGTGAGCCTCTACGTCAACCGCGACGGCGCGTCCACGCGCGAGAGCGAGATCGCCGACCTCGACGCGTTCTACGGCGAGCTGCGGGACGCCTCCCAGCTGCCCACGACCTCGCAGCCCTCGGTCGGCGACTTCCTGGCGGTCTACGAGCCGCTGCTCGCCGCCGGCCACGACGTCGTCTCGATCCACCTCGCCGGCGGCATCTCCGGGACGGTCGAGTCCGCCCGTCAGGCGGCCGCCGCGGCCACCGCCGAGCGCGGCCGGATCGAGGTGCTCGACTCGCGGATGGCGTGCGGCGCGCAGGGCCTCGCGGTCCTCGCCGCGGTCGCGGGCGGCGCGCAGGGCACGGACGCCGCGGTCGCGGGCGCGCAGGCGGCGATCGACGCGCTCCAGCGACGGTTCATCTTCGCGGTCGACACGCTGGAGTACCTGCGCCGCGGCGGCCGGATCGGCACCGCCCAGGCATGGCTCGGCGGCGCGCTGAAGATCAAGCCGATCCTCACGCTCGACGGCGAGATCACGCCGATCGAGCGCGTGCGGACGTCGAAGCGGTCGTTCGAGCGGATGGTCCAGGTCGCCCGCGACCTCGCCGAGGCCGGCAGCGACGGCTGGTGCGTCCAGCACATCCAGGCGCCCGACGAGGCCGCCCGCCTCGCCGACGCCGCCCAGGAGATCATCGGCACGCCGCCCCGCTTCGTCAGCGAGGTCGGCCCGGTGATCGGCTCGCACGTCGGCCCCGGGCTGCTGGGCATCGGCGGCGTGCCGTCCTCGCTCCTGCCCCCGGCGTAGCCGCCGGCGAGCCGGCCCGCTCGCTCGCGATCCGTCCTGCGACGGCGGCGTCGCGCGGCGGTCGCTGCCGCGGGCGCGCCCGGACGACGACGCCCCGGCCAGGGCCGGGGCGTCGGGTCACGCGGGAACGGGGAGCGACGTCAGCGTCGGCGGCGGCGTCCCGTGAGCACGCCGATGCCGCCGGCGAGCACGAACCCGCCGACGCTCGCCGCGACGAGGACCGCGGTGCGGTGGCGCTGCACCTGGCGGCGCCAGTCCGAGAGCTCGGTGACGTCGGAGCGCAGGAGCTCGATCGAGCTCGAGAGCTCGCGCCGGTGCTCCTCGAGCGAGGCGCGGATCTCCGCGGGGGTGCGGCTGCTCATGGGCGGGGCTCCTGGGTCGACGACGGTGCGGGGCCGGCCTCCGGCGACGCGGAGCCCGCGGCCTGGACGCTCTCGCGGATGAGCCGGGCCTCCTCGATCGCCTGGTCGGGGACCGGCGGAGCGCCCTTGCGCACCCACTTGTACGCGAGCAGCCCGCCGACCGCGGCGAGCAGGAACAGCAGGGCCGCCGTGACGAAGTAGCCCCAGTAGATGCTGCCGTTGAAGAGCTCCTGCCCGAGCAGGAACGCGAAGCCATGCAGCAGGAACAGGCCGCCGAGCGCGACGAAGACGCCCGCAGCGGCGCCGACGGCGACGCCGCGTCCGATGCTGACGACCTTCTCGGCGACCTCGGCCTTCGCCAGCTCGATCTCGTCGCGGACGATGTGCTGCGTGCGCTCCGTGACGGCGGCGAGGTTCTCGACGACCGACTTGAGGGACGCCTCGCGGGTAGGTGGGGTCATGTCGTCACCGGCGGACAAGGAACCGGAGGGCGATCGCGACCAGGGCGCCGCCGGCGAACGCGGCGGCGACCAGCAGCTCGGGGCGATCCTCGGCGATCGCCTCGGACGGCTGCCCGGTCTGGTGGGCGGGGGTCTCGGCATCGGCCGGCGCACCGGCGGAGGCGGAGGACCAGGACGGGGCGACCGGCGGAGCCTCGGGCTCCGGCGCGGTGGCCTCGGCGACCGGCGGGACCTGCGTGCCGGCGACGGAGGGGATCGGGGCCTCGGCGGCGGGCGACGCGTCGACCGGCGCGCTCGTGGCGCTCGGCGACGACGCGGCGGCGGGCTCCTCCGCAGCGGCGACCTCGTCGACCGGGGCCGGCTCGTCGGCTGCGGGGGTCTCGGCGGCGGCCTCCTGCACGGCGGTCGCCTCCTCCGCGCTCGCCGCGGACGGCGGGGCCTCGCTCACGGGCTCGGCGGTCGCGTCGACGACCTCCTCGGCGGGCGCGTCGTCGGGGACCGCGGAGCCGGCGTCGACGAGCGCGTCGAACTCCGTCGTGGTGGTCGGCGGCGCCGGCTGATCGGGCGACGGCACCCAGCCGCCGTCCTCGCGGGGCTGGTCGGGCTTCTCGCTCACTCGGGGGGCTCCTCTCCGAACACGCGGCGCCAGATGACGGCGGCGGTCCGCTGGGCGGCGATGTTGGCGACCACGCCGAGGCCGGC
>JALRCL010000315.1 GCA_023268575.1 Patulibacter sp. | reverse complement strand
GACCCGCGCGAGGTGACGATCCTCGAGATCGTCGAGATGCTGGACGGTCCCGTGGGCGGCGACGCCACCGGGATCTTCGCCGAGGTGGCCGAGGCGGCGCGCGGGGTGCTCGGCGATACGACCATCCAGGACCTGATCGACCGCGAGGCGCGGGAGCAGGGCCAGACGATGTACTGGATCTGACGATGGCCGACGAGATCACCGACGTCACCGGGCTGATCGGGGACACGCCCGTCGTCCGGCTCGCCGCGCTCGAGCCGGAGGGCTCCGGCGTGGAGCTCTACGGCAAGGTGGAGGCGCGCAACCCGGGCGGGTCGGTCAAGGACCGGATCGCGCTGGCGATGGTGCTCGCCGCCGAGAAGGAAGGGCGGATCGCCCCGGGTCGCACGACGATCGTCGAGGCCACGAGCGGCAACACCGGCATCGGTCTGGCCTTCGTCGCCGCTGCGCGCGGCTACGAGCTCGTCATCTGCCTGCCTCAGGGGATGAGCCGCGAGCGCGAGACGCTCCTGCGGCTGTTCGGCGCGCGCGTCGAGGTCATCGAGTCGATGGGCGGCATGACGGAGGCCGTCGAGGCCGCCCGCTCGCTGGCCGACGGGGACGACGCCTGGATGCCGGACCAGTTCGCCAACCCCGCGAACCCGGCCGTGCACCGCCGGACCACCGGTCCGGAGCTGCTGCGCCAGCTCGACGGGCGGATCGACGTCCTCGTGGCCGGCATCGGCACCGGGGGCACGGTCACCGGCACCGGCCACGCGCTGAAGGCGCACGACCCCGCGACGCTCGTCGTCGGCGTCGAGCCGGCGTCCTCCGCCGTCCTGTCCGGCGGCCGGGCCGGTCCGCACCGGATCCAGGGCATCGGGGCGGGCTTCGTCCCGCCGGTCCTCGACCGCCGGGTCGTCGACGAGATCGTCGCCGTCTCCGACGACGACGCGATCGACACCGCCTGGCTCGTCTCGCGGCGTTGCGGCGTGCTGGCGGGCCTGTCGTGCGGCGCCGCCGTCGCCGCGGCCGTCGAGGTCGCCAAGCGCGAGGAGTCGCGGGGCAAGCGGATCGTCGTGATCCTGCCCGACAGCGGCGAGCGCTACGCGAGCCTGCCGTTCTTCCAGCCCCGGTGACCGGTCGGCGCCGGCGTCCCCCGGCGCGGACGGCATGTCCGGCGAGTGGTCGGGGACGCAGCGGTCGCTCGGTACCCTCCTTCGCGATGGACGTCACCGCCACCGGAGCCCGCGCGTGATCGCCACGCTCCGTCGCGACATGCGCGCCGTGCGCGAACGGGATCCGGCCGCGCGCGACGTCGGGCGAGTCGAGCTCGCCACGACCTGGCCGGGCCTGCAGGCCCTCGCCGCCCACCGACTGAGCCACCGCCTGCACCGCGCGGGCGTCCCGCTCCTGCCGCGGCTCATCGCCCACGTGTCGCGCTCCGTGTCGGGGATCGAGATCCACCCGGCGGCCGAGATCGGGCCGGGGTTCTTCATCGACCACGGCTCGGGCGTCGTGATCGGCGAGACGGCGCGGATCGGCGAGGACGTCACCGTCTACCAGGGCGTCACGCTCGGTGGGACGGGGTTCCAGGTCGGCAAGCGCCACCCGACGGTCGGCGACCGCGTCACGATCGGCTCCGGCGCGAAGCTCCTGGGCCCGATCACCGTCGGCGACGGCGCGAAGATCGGCGCGAACTCCGTCGTCATCACCGACGTCCCGGCGAACGCCACCGTCGTCGGCAACCCGGGGCACCCGGTGCGGATCGACGGGCGCAAGGTCGAGGGTCCGGACGCGGACTGGATCCACCTGCCCGATCCGGTCGCCGACGCGGTCCGCGCGCTCGGTCGGCGCGTCGTCGAGCTCGAGCGGCAGGTCCGCGAGCTGGGCGGCGAGCCCGCCGCGGGGCCACGGCTCGTGGGCGAGCCGGCCGACGTGCACGAGCTGCGCCCGCGCGAGGGCCGCAGCCCCGCCGGCGGCTGACGGATCAGTAAAAGACGGTGCGCGTGCGGTGGCGCGGGCGGGCCTTGACCTCGGGCCGCTGGCCGCCGCGCTTGCTGTATTTCAGCACCTTGATGTCGCGGGGGCCGGGCTTGCGGTCGTCGTCCTCGGCCCGGGCCTTGGGCGGCTTGGGGCGCCACAGGACCAGCAGCTTGCCGATGTGCTGGATGGGGGCGGCCCCGAGCTGGTCGGCCAGTTGCAGGTACATGGCCTCGCGGGCAGCGCGGTCATCGCCCAGCACCCGCACCTTGATCAGGCCGTGGGCGTTGAGGGCCGCGTCGACCTCTTTTTGCACCGCCGGGGTGAGCCCGTCGTTGCCGATCATGACGACGGGAT
>JALRCL010000278.1 GCA_023268575.1 Patulibacter sp. | reverse complement strand
CGGCGGTTGCGGGCGGGGGGCTCCGTTCCGCGCGACTCGAGTCAGAGAGGTCTGGGATTTCGTTCTGGGTGACTCGAGTCGGGGAGGTCTGGGATCTCGTTCTGGGTGACTCGAGTCGGGGAGGTCTGGGATCTCGTTGTGGGTGACTCGAGTCGATGGGGACGGGACGGTGGAGGAGCCTGACGTCGTTCGGGCAGCGCCGGGTCCGCGGAGCCCTCCGAGCGCGCGGGGCCGGGTAGGCGCGCCGTCTCTGACAGGCTCCCGGACGTGACGCCGGCCGACGTCCCGCTTCCGCCAGCCGACCTGCGGGTCGCCGACCTCGACGGTCGCCGCGTCGGCGTCTGGGGCGCGGGGCGCGAGGGAGCGGCCGCCGTGCGGGCGTTGCGGCGGCACGCGCCGAGCGCCGAGGTCGTCGTCGGCCTGTCCACGCCGCCGGCCGACGGGGCGCCGGTCGTCGTGGCGGACGCGCCGCCCGCCCTCACCGGCGACGCCGCGCTCGACGCCCTCGCCGGCTGCGACGTCGTCATCCGCTCGCCCGGCGTCCCGATCCGGGGGGCCGAGGCGGCGCGCGTCCGCGCCGGCGGGGCGACGATCACCTCCGGCACCGCCCTGTGGCTCGCCGAGCGCGGGTCCCGGGAGACCGTCGTCGGGATCACCGGCACGAAGGGCAAGTCGACGACCGCGTCGCTCGCGCACCACCTGCTCGGTGCCGCCGGCGTCCGGGCCGCGCTCGCCGGGAACATCGGCCGGCCCCTGCTCGACGAGCTGGACCCGGTCGATCCGCCCGAGGCGTGGGTCGTCGAGCTCTCGAGCTACCAGCTCGCCGACCTGCCGCAGTCGCCGACGATCGCGGTGGTGACGAACCTCCTGCGCGACCACCTGCCGTGGCACGGAGACGAGGCGACGTACCACCACGACAAGCTCCGGATCCTCACGGCGGGAACCGGTCCGCGCATGGCCGTGCTGCCGCGCACGGACGCGGGGCTCGTCGCCGCGGCGGAGCGGATCGCGACCGGGGGCCGGCTGCTGCCGGTGACCTGGACCGACGATCCCCACGGACTGCACGTGGCCGACGGCGCGCTGCGGGACGGGCCGCGCTCGCTCGCGCCGATCGAGGCGCTGCCGTTGCGGGGGGCGCTCGGCGCACGCAACGTCGCGATGGCGCTGCAGGTCGTGCGCGACCTCGGTCACGAGGTCGCCGACGTCGCCGCGGCGCTGCGCGACTTCCGCCCGCTGCCGCACCGCCAGCAGATCGTCGCGCACGACGCCGGCGGCCGGCGGTGGGTCGACGATTCGATCTCCACGACGCCGGAGGCCGCGCTCTTCGCCCTCGCGGCGTTCGCGCCGGGTCCCGTCGTGCTGCTCGCCGGCGGCGACGATCGCGCGCAGCAGTACGAGACGCTCGCGGCGGCGCTCGCGGGTGGGCGGGTCCCGGCGGGCACGCCCGGCGCCGTCGACCTGCCGATCACCGTCGCGGGCCTCGTCGCGCTGCCCGGCACCGGACCGGCGCTCGTGCAGGCGGTGCGCGACGCCGACGGCGAGGCAAGCGTCGCGCTGCGCGAGGTCGCGCCCGGGGAGCCGCA
>JALRCL010000269.1 GCA_023268575.1 Patulibacter sp. | reverse complement strand
GTCCCGTGAGCACCGACCGCGGAGGAGGTCGTGGTCGTCAGCCGCTCGCCTCCGGCATCCGGTCTCGGTCTCCGGTCTCGGTCTCCCGCCTCCCGGTCTCCGGTCTCCGGTCTCCGGTCTCCGGTCTCCGGTCTCCGGTCTCCGGGGTCGACTCCCGTCCCCGGGACCTCCCGGGACGTTCTGCCTCGACACGACCGAGGGACGTTCTCCCCGCTCCAGGCTCCCGACCTCCCCCGCGTCCGGCGCGGACCATCCACGGAGCCGGTTCCCCGACCGCTGGTCCGCTGCACCCAAGCCCGGGCCGAGTCCGTCAGGTTCCGGCCGGCCCCCCGGGCCGCCCCGCCTCGCCGCGCGGGTAGAAGACGAGGAACAGCACGAGCGCGACGAGGAACGCGCCCGCCGCGACGACGGCCCCGGTGCTCCAGCCGGCGCCGGCCGCGCCCACGAGGACGTCGTGGTGGCGCGCGCCGGCGTCCCCCGCCGCGGCGACGGCACGCTCGCCGGCGCCCGGGGAGGTGAGCACCGCTTGGGCGAGCGGGTCGGTCGTCGTGTCGAGCCGCTCGCGAACATGGGCGCGGTAGGCGGCATTGAACGCGGTGCCCGAGATCGCGATGCCGAGCGTCGCACCGAGCTCGCGCGCGAGGTCGTTCACCGCGGAGGCGACGCCCTGGCGCGCCGGCGGCAGCGGCGCGCTGATCGCGTCGGTCCCCGGTCCGGCGGAGAGGCCGATGCACGCGCCGAACACGACCATCGCGACGAAGAACAGCGGATAGGACTCGATCCGGCCCGAGAGCGCGAAGCCGAGGCTTCCGAGGCATCCGGCGGCGAGCGCCAGGGAGAGCGAGCCGCGGAAGCCGATCCGCCGCGCGATCCGGTTACCGAGCAGCGCGAGCGGCAGCATCGTGATCGCCATCGGGGCGAGCCCGATCCCGGCGGTGAAGCTCCGGAAGCCCAGGACGTACGCCTCCCACTGGTAGGCGAGGAAGACCATCCCGAACAGCCCGCCGAACATGAGCGTCATCGACAGGACCGGCGCCGCGAAGGCCGGGATCGCGAACAGCCGGACGTCGAGCAGGGGCGCCGGTGCGCGCAGCTCCCAGACGACGAACGCGAGGCCCAGCACGACCGCACCGGCGAGCGGCACGAGGGTGTGGGGGTCGACCCACCCCGCGACGGGACCCTCGGTGAGTCCCACGACGAGCGCCGCCACCGCTCCTGCGGAGAGCAGCGCACCCGGCACGTCGAGCGCCGTGTGCTGCGGGTCGCGGGTCTCCGGGACGACGAGTACGGCGAGCAGCAGGCAGGTGACGGCGGCGAGCGCCGCCGCGCCGAACGCCCACGGCCAGGTCGCGAACTCGAGCACCGCGCCGGTGAGCATCGCCCCCGCGAGCCCGCCGACCGGGACCGCCGCCGCCCAGACGGAGATCGCCACCGCTCGGCGCTGTGCGTCGACGACGCCCGTGACCGATGCGAGCGTGCTCGGGAAGCCGATGCCCGACCCGACGCCGGCGACCGCGAGGCTCGCGAGCAGCATCGTCGGATCGCGCGCCTGACTCGCGCCGAGCAGCCCGAGGGCGAGCAGCGACAGGCCGGCCACGAGGAACCGCTTGCGGCCGAACCGGTCGGCCAGGACGCCCGAGGGCAGCAGCAGCGAGGCGAGCGCGAGCGGGTAGCAGTCGGCGGCCCACTGGAGCTGGCGCTGGGTGGCGTCGAGGTCGCCGGCGATCTCGGGCACCGCCGCGAGGACGCTCGTGATCGCGAGGAACATCGTCGCGGCCGCGGCGCTGGCCACCGCGACGACCGCGCTGCTGCGCCGCGTGCTCGAGGCGGAGGTCGATGGGCGGGTTCCGCGCCCCGGCGGGGCGGTCGCGATCGTCGGGGCCATGCGCTGAAAGAATATTCATACATCGAGTTCGTAATCAAACGGACCGGCGCGCGCCGGCACGGTCGCGACCCCCCGGACGCACCAACCGTCGACCGGTGCGCCACCCACCGCGAGGACGGACTAGGGTCGGGTGCCGCATGGCGAGCGAGCCCGACCAGCCGCGCCGACGGGGACGCCGGCCGACCGACCCGCAGGTCATCGTCGATGCGCTGGCGCGGCTGCTCGAGGACCGGCCGCTGCAGGCGATCAGCGTCGAGGAGCTGCTCCAGGCGGCGGGCGTGGCGCGCTCGACCTTCTACACGCACTTCCCGACGAAGTTCGCCGTCGCCCGCTCGGCGCTCGACGACGCCCTGCGCCAGATCGACGAGCACGTGACGGCGTTCGTGCGGCGCGATGCGCGCGAGGATCCGGTCGAGGCGCTGCGCCGCACCGCCCGCGAGAGCCTCGAGGTCTGGCTGCGCCACCGCGCCGTCCTCGAGGCCGTGCTGACGAACGCTCCGCTCGACGACGAGCTCGCCGTCGCCGCCGCCGAGATGCGCCGACGTCTGGCCCAGCCGATGATCGACGAGCTCCGGCGGCGCCGCGAGGAGCGCCTGGGCCGGACGGCCACCGACCCGCAGCTGCTCGGCATCGCGCTCATGGAGTCGACGCTGCGGCTCGTCGTCCGCGCCGGCCGCGACCCCGAGCTGCCGGACGAGGAGACGCTCCCCGAGGTCATCACGACGATCTGGGGTGCCGCGCTGCTGCTCGAACCCCAGACCGGCGCCGGGCGCCGCTGATCGGGGCGACGACGCGCGCCGACCGATCGGCCGACGACGCAATCGGACCCACTCGACGACGGCCGCCGGTCACGGCAGCGCCCGGCCGGCCGGGTCAGTCCTCGGCGCGCAGCCGGGCATCGCCCTCGACGAGCGCGAGCAGCTCGTCCACCGGCCGACCGGTCCGCCCGGCGATCCAGCAGGCGATCGGGGCCGCCTGGCGCTGCGAGCGGTGCGCGGCGTGGCGCGCGAGGTCCAGCAGCGCGGCGAGCTCGTCGTTCGTTGGCGCCGGGCCACCCGAGGCCTCGGCGAACGCGGCCAGCCAGCCCTGGATCGTCGTCGTGTCGTCGGCGTCGCTCATGGCGCGATGCTCGCCGATCGCGCACGCGGGGACCGGGCCGGTGCCGCCCGAGGCGGTTGGCGGGTGGCGGGTGGCGGGTTTCCGGTACCGGTCGCGCGCAGGTGCCGGATGCCGGGCGGGGGCGGGCGCGGGCCCGTACGGTCGGCCGACCATGCCCGCCCGTGCCGCCCGCCTCCGCCGACGCCGGTGGATCGTCCTCGCGGCGCTCGCGGCCGGGGCGGCGATGCCGACGACGACCGCGGCCTGGGGCGACGACGCAGGCGCGAAGGCCGCGCCCCAGCGCGCGACCGTGGCTGCCGACGCGACGAGGGTGGGATCCGACCGCGTGGTGGCCTGGGCCACGCGCACGGAGGTCCGGGCCCGGGGAGCGACGGGACGGACCGCCGGCGTGGAGGTTCACAGCGCGCGCGCGACGCCACCGACGGCCGGAGGGCCGCGACACCGCCGCGCTGCCCCACCACGCCCCGTCCGTCGCCCCGCCGAGCGGTGCGACCGCCGGGGTGCCCAGACGGTCGGCCGCGGCGTGGACGCCCGGCTCTTCACGCTCGACTGGGGCGGGGACGACCAGTACGGCCCGAACCGCAGCGTCTACGCCTGCCTGCTCGGTCGCGCCCCGCGGCTCCTGTGGTGGATGGAGAGCGGCGCGCAGCCGACGTTCGCGCCGGTGCGGTTCGCCGGCGGCATCGTCGGGTTCGGGCTGTCGGTCGCCGACGCGATGTGCCTGAAGGTCCTCGGCACGCCGGAGTGCACCGAGCGCACGGTGGCCAGCTACGACCTGCGGACCGGACGGCGCCGCCTGCAGGCGCACGTCCCGCGCAACCCGGTGGCGCTCGCCGTGGGCGCCCGCGGCTGGCTCCTCTGGGCGATGCCCGCCGACGGCACGGTGGCCGACGGCGACCTCGAGCTGTGGGGCCTCGCGCGCGAAGGCGACGGGCGGGCGGTCCCGCGGCTGCTCGATCGGGGCCCGGACATCAGCGGCCTGCGCGTCTGGCAGGACCGCGCGGCCTGGACGCGCGACGGCGTGGTCCGCGAGACGGCGTTGCGCTGACCGGCGCTCGTGGCCCGCCGACGTCCCTCGACCGTCGGAGCAGGCCTCACGCCCCGCGGCCCGGGGGCCGGGGCGGCCCCAACCGCCGGCGCAGCTCGAGCGCGAGCTCCACGGCCAGGCGCCGCTCGCCGGGCACGTAGCCGAGCAGCGCGGTCGCCCGGGCGACGCGCTGCAGCACGGTGTTGCGGTGCGCGTGCAGCCGCGCCGCGGCGCGCGGCGCGTTCTCGGCCTCGTCGAGGAACACCCGCAGCGTCTCGCGCAGGCGGTTCGCGGTCGCGTCGTCCTCGGCCAGCGGGCCGAGCGTTCGGCGCACGAAGTCGGCGGCGCGCTCCTCGTCGCCGGCGGCGAGCGTCGTGATCTCGAGCTCGGCGTACGTCGTGACGGGCGCCCCACCGGGAGCGGCGGCAAGCAGCCGGTGCATCGCCTGCGCGGCGCCGTGGCTGCGCCGGAAGCCGAGCGCGCCGGGAAGCGTCGGCCCGATCGCGACGCGGACGCCGGACGGCGCCGGCAGCTGCTCCGGCGCCTCGATCGGCGCGTCGGTGGTGATCCACGCCCAGAGCGTCGTGACGCCGGCGGCGAGCGTGATCGGCGGCCGCGCGCCGACGGCCTGCGCGAGCGCGACGGTGGCGGTCTCCAGCGCGCCGCCGTCGAGGTCGGCCCGGTCGCTCCAGAGCACGGTGGCCGTGTGGTGCCGCTCCAGGTCGATCCCGAGCCGCTGCGCGACGGCGTCCTGGCCGATCGGCGCGCCGTCGAGCAGCAGCCGGATCGTCTCCGCGCGCCGGGCGAGGGCACCGCCGAGCACCTGGTCGCGCTCGTGCTGCATCTCCGCGACGACCCGCACGACGACCTCGTCGACGTAGCGGAAGAGCACCGCGAGGGAGCGGTCGAGGGTCGCCACGAGCTCGCGCTTGGAGGGCGCGAGGGTCTCGGCAGCGGTCATCCAGCGGCGCCAGAGCACCTGCTGGCCCTGCCGGTAGCCGTGGTAGATCGCGTCGGACTCGATGCCGCGGCGCACGACGGTCCGGGCGACGTCGAGCGCCTCCGGCGGCACGTCGACCGGGGCGCGCTCGGGACCGGTCTCGCCGCGGGCGGCCATCGCGAGGAAGCGCCGCGCGTTGCCGCGGCAGCTCGCCGCCACCTCGAGCCGGATCACGGCGTCGCCGTCGAACGCCGGGACGACCTCGACGATGGCCTCGACCATCTCGTCGACGAGCGGCTCCAGCTCGTCCTCCACCCGCTCGGCGATCGCGCCGAGCAGCGCCGTTCCCGCTCCCATGGCGGCGAGTCTCCCATCGCGTCGCGCCCGCGGGCAACGGTGGCCGACGGGCGGGCGCACACATTCGCCCCCACTTCCCGGGCGACGCCACACCGGCGGCGCTCCCGGCGCGGCCTACGGTCGGCCCATGAGCAACGACGGGCGGGACATCGACCTCGACGTGCTGATCGTCGGCGCGGGGATCTCCGGGATCGGGACGGCGTGCCAGCTCGCCGACCGGCTGCCGGACGTGCGCTTCGCCGTGCTCGAGCGGCGCGCGGCGATCGGCGGCACCTGGGACCTCTTCCGGTACCCCGGCGTGCGCTCGGACTCCGACCTGCACACGTTCGCCTTCGCGTTCAAGCCGTGGCGCAGCGACAACATGCTCGCCGACGGCCACGAGATCGTGGCCTACTTGGAGGAGGCCGCCGCCGAGCACGGCGTGCGCGAGCGGATCCGCTTCGGGCACCAGGTCCTCAGTGCGGCGTGGTCGTCGCAGGAGGCCCGCTGGACGGTGACGGTCGAGGTCGACGGCGCGGTGCGCGAGCTCACCTGCCGGGTCCTGTTCGGCGCCACGGGCTACTACGACCACGACGCCGGCTTCCGCCCGACGTTCCCGGGCGAGGAGACGTTCGAGGGCGAGCTCCTGCACCCGCAGCAGTGGCCGGAGGCCCTCGACGACGCCGGCAAGCGCGTCGTGGTGATCGGCAGCGGCGCCACGGCGGTGACGGTCGTCCCGGCGATGGCCCGCACGGCGGGGCACGTGACGATGCTGCAGCGCTCGCCGTCCTACATCCTGCCGGTCCCGAGGAAGAACGCGATCGCCAACGCGATGCGCCGGGTGCTGCCCGAGCAGCGCGCGTTCGAGCTGACGCGGCGGATGAACATCGCCATGTGGCGCGGGGTGTACGCCGGCTGCCAGCGCTACCCGCGGGGCTCGCGGCGCCTCATCCGCGCGGTGACGAAGGCGATGCTGCCGCGGGGCTATCCGGTCGACGAGCACTTCAAGCCGCGGTACGACCCGTGGGACCAGCGCCTCTGCGCGGTGCCGGACGGGGATCTGTTCCGGGCGATCCGCAAGGGCGACGCGTCGGTGGTGACCGACGAGATCGAGCGCTTCACGCCCGGCGGGATCCTGCTGCGGTCCGGTCGCGAGCTGCCGGCCGACATCGTCGTGACCGCGACGGGCCTGAACATGCTGCCGTTCGGCCACGTCGAGATGACCGTCGACGGCGAGCCGGTCCGCTTCGACGAGACCGTCGCGTTCCGGGCGATGATGCTCAGCGGCGTGCCGAACTTCGCCTTCGCGCTCGGCTACGTGAACGTTGCCTGGACGCTGAAGGTCGGCCTCGTCGCCGAGCACCTCTGCCGCCTCCTGGAGCACATGGAGCGCGCGGGCCACGAGGTCATGACCCCGATCCTCGACGACCCCTCGGTGCAGCGCGAGCTCATCTTCGAGTTCGACGCCGGCTACATGCGCCGCGGCCTCGGCGCCTTCCCCCGCCGCGGCTCCCACGGCCCCTGGACCGTCGACCAGGGCTACGTCGCCGACCGCGACCGCCTGCTCCACGGTCCGGTCGAGGACCCGGCGCTGCGCTTCTCCTCCCGCGTCCGCGAGCCCGCCCGGCTCGCCTGACCGCCGCCCCGCGTCGCGCGCACCCGCGCTACGGTTCCGGGCGCGGGGCCTTAGCTCAGCTGGGAGAGCGCCTGCTTTGCAAGCAGGAGGTCAGGGGTTCGATCCCCCTAGGCTCCATCGAAACGCGGAAACCGCCTCACCGCAGGCAGTTCCTGCGTTCTCGGAGCCTCCGGTGGAGAGCCAGATTCGGGCACGCAGTCACGGGTGGGTAGCGCGACTGGGTAGCGGATCGCCGCTCGAACTGGCCGATCGTGAGGCACATGGGCGCTGCTCGACCCGGCCGAGTCGGCATATGAGAAGGTCGGCGATGAGAACCTTCTCCGCGCTTCGGTCGGGTCGACCCATGCTGCCAGTCGACCTCGTCCTCG
>JALRCL010000189.1 GCA_023268575.1 Patulibacter sp. | reverse complement strand
CCGCACAGGCCGCCACGGCGCCGGTGCCCGAGCGCGGCGGCGGTCGACCGACCGGCGGCGCCGACCCCGACGGCGGTCGCCCGTCCCCGGCGTCCGCGACGCCCCGGCGGACGAACCTCCGCTTCCCGCTGTCGAGCTTCGTCGGCCGCGAGGCGGAGGTCGACCGCCTCGACGCGCTCGTCGCCGGGCACCGCCTCGTCACGCTCATCGGTCCCGGTGGCGCCGGCAAGACGCGCCTCGCGGGCGAGGTCGCGGGCCGCCAGGCGGCCCGCGCGGCGGACGGCGTCTGGATGGTCGAGCTGGCGACGATCACCGATCCCGGCGACGTCGCGGCCGGCGTGCTCGGGGCGCTGGGGCTGCGCGAGGCGACGCTGCTGCGCCAGGCCGGCGTCGCGACCGGCGTGGCGGGCAGCGCCGGACCGCCTCCCGCCGACACCGACCCGGTCGCCCACCTGCTCGACGTCCTGGCGGAGCGCGAGACGGTCCTCGTGCTGGACAACTGCGAGCACGTCGTCGCCGCCGCGGCCGTGCTCGCCGACGAGCTGCTCGCGCACTGCCCCCGCCTACGGATCATCGCCACCAGCCGCGAGCCGCTCGGGATCGCCGGCGAGCGCCTGGAGACGGTCCCGCCGCTGGGCCTGCCGCCCGCCGACGCCGACGCCGAGACCGCGCTGCGCCACCCCGCCGTCCGGCTGTTCGCCGACCGGGCTGCCGACGCGGCGCCGGGGTTCGCGGTCGACGCCGCGACGGTCGGCAGCGTCGTGGAGATCTGCCGGCGCCTCGACGGGCTGCCGCTGGCGATCGAGCTCGCGGCGGCCCGGCTGCGGTCGCTGCCGGCGCCGCAGATCGCCGCGCGCCTCGACGACCGGTTCCGCCTGCTCACGGGCGGCAGCCGCGCCGCGCTGCCGCGCCAGCAGACCCTGCGTGCCGTCGTCGACTGGAGCTGGGACCTGCTCTCCGACGAGGAGCGGCTCGTCGCGCGGCGGGTCGCCGTCTTCCCCGCGGGCGTGACGCCCGAGAGCGCCGCGGCCGTCTGCGTCGCGGACGGGCTGGACGCGGACGCGGTGCTCGACCTGCTCGCCGCGCTCGTGGATCGCTCCCTGCTCGTGCTCGTCGACCGGGGCGCCCCGCGGTATCGCATGCTCGAGACGATCCGCGAGTACGGCATCGAGCAGCTCGGCCAGCAGGGCGAGCTCGACGCCACGCGGGAGGCGCTCGCGCGCTGGTGCGCGGCGCTCGCCGACGAGGCCGACGCGCACCTGCGCGGTCCCGAGCAGCTGCCGTGGTTCCGACGGATCCGCGACGAGCGCGACAACCTGCTCGCCGCGCTGCGCTGGCTCGCCGACCACGGGGATGCGCGCGGCGCCCTCCGTCTGGCCCTCTCGCTGGGCTGGTTCTGGGTCCTCTCCGGCAGCCCGAACGACGCGACCGCGGCGATCCGCCTCGCCCACGGCGTCGCGGGCGACGCGGATCCGCTCGACCGCCTGATCGCCGGGGCGCTGCTGCGGTTCGGCGACCGGACCGCCGACGGCGACGGCCGTGCGGAGATCGTCGCGGTGCTCGACGAGCTCGACGGCCTCGACGTCGCGCCGCGTCCGATCGCGCTCGCCGCCGCGCCGATCGCGGCGTGGTTCGTCGCGGACGCGCCGCGCGCCGAGCGGCTCTTCGCCCAGGCGCGCTCCAGCGACGATCCGTGGGTCCGCGCGACGGTGCCGCTCGCGCTCGCGCACTGGGCCGAGAACCAGGGCGACCTCGACGGCGCCCGTCGCCACCTGCAGGAGGCGCTCGTCGCGTTCCGCGCGATCGGCGAGCGCTGGGGGCTGGCCACGACCCTCGGCTCGCTCAGCAGCCTGCGGCTCCTGGACGAGGACCTCGACGGCGCCGAGGCCGCGCTCGAGGAGGCGCGGAGCCTGCTGCAGGAGGTCGGCGCCGACGGCGACAACGCGCGCCTGCTGCTCGACCTCGCCGACGTCCGCTGGCGGCGCGGCGACCCGGAGGGCGCCCGCGAGCACGCGCGCCGATCGCGCGACGCCACGGACGTCGGCGGCATCGAGTCCGCGTTCGCCGGCGCGTTCCTCGCCCGCCTGGAGCGGCGTCTGGGGCGCGCGGAGGAGGCCCGGGGGCTCATCGCGTCGGCGCTGCGCACCGCGGACCGCGTGGCGCCGGGGCGGCCGGAGGCCGGGCACATCCAGGCCGGGGTCCGGTCCTCGGCGGTCCTGCTGGCGGTCGAGGACGGCGAGCTCGACCTGGCACGGGCGCACCTCGAGGTCGCCTACCCCGCCGCGTTGCGCAGCGAGGACCAGCCGATCGTCGCGCTCGTCGGCGTGGCGGTCGCCGCGTTCGCGCACGGCTCCGGCGACGCGGCTGCGGCCGCCGAGATCCTCGGGGCCTGCGCGCGGCTGCGCGGTGCCGAGGACCGCACGAGCCCGGAGATCGCGCAGCTCACCGCCGAGCTGCGGCGCGCGCTCGGCGGCGGGGCCTTCGACGCGGCCTACGCCGCCGGCGGCGCGCTGGACCGTGACGCGGCGCTGCGCCGGCTCGATCCTTGGGCTTCTGGCCACTGGCACGGCAGCCCTTGGTTTGGGCGGCTGGCTTCTTTCTCTGGCCCGCCGCGAACGCAGTCTCTGACCCGGTCCCCGCCTCCAAAATTGCCAGCCGCAGGATCAAGAGGCC
>JALRCL010000173.1 GCA_023268575.1 Patulibacter sp. | reverse complement strand
AGCCCGCGAACGATGTTTTGGAAATCCCGCTGCATGGCCGCATCGCGGCAGGCTTGCCGATTGAAGCGCTTGAGGGGCAAAACTCCCTTGCTGTCCCGGCAGCGTTGCTCGGCCCGGGGGAACATTATGCGCTTGAAGTGTCGGGCGATTCGATGGTCGAAGCCGGGATTTTGGATGGCGATTATGCACTGATCCGTCGCGCCGATGTGGCGCGGCCGGGCGATATTGTTGTCGCGCTGATCGATGATGCCGAAGCGACGCTCAAATATTTCCGCAACGAAGGCAATATGGTGCGGCTGGACCCCGCCAATCGCGCCTATGAGCCGCAGCGCGGGCAGACGATCGGGGTGGGCGGGCGGCCGCTCATGCCGAGGGCGGAGGCGCGTCGGCGGGCGCCGCGCTCGGCGGGACGCTGCCGGCGGCCGCGGTCGTCGGACCGCCGCCCGGGACGCCCGGGCCGGGATGGGCCGCGGCCGGGCCGACCGCCACGCCGCACTGCGGGCAGAACCGCGCGTCGCTGCCGTGCAGGGCACCGCAGCGCAGGCAGACCGAGACCCCGGGCTCGTAGAGCTCCTCGATCGGCTGGAAGTCCTGCAACGCGTGCTCGAGCGCACGCAGCTCGTCGTCGATCCGCGCCAGCGCGTCGTGCTTGGCCGACACGAGGACCTCGTTGCGCTGGTTCGCGCGGCGGAGCTCGAAGACGAGGCCCCCGAGGTCGCGGTAGCCGAGCTCGCGCACCCGGCGCAGGTACCGCAGGCGCCGCCGCATCCGACCACGGTCGCGGACGCCCGGACGCGCCGGGACGACGGGCGCCGGCGGCACCTCGGCGGGTGGCGCGACGGGGCTCGACGGCTCGGCGGCCGCCGGCTGCGGGGCCGACGGAGCGGGTGCCGGCGGGGCCGACGGAGCCGGGGTCGGCGTCGCCTCGGAGATCCGCTCCTGGCGGTCCTCGGAGATCTCGGCGCTCTCCCACGGGGCGCGGGGGCGCTCGGTGCGGTGGACCGCGGTCGGCTCCTCCTCGCCGCCGAGCCGGTGCACGGCCGTCGGCGGATCGACGTCCGCGGCCGCGGACGGATCGGATCCCGCTGCGGAGGGCTCCACGGGCCCGTCCGGCGCGGCGCCCGCCGCCGCGGGCGGCTCGGGCGAGGTGCCGGCGTCGGGCTCCTCGCGGCGCTGTCGGATGCGGTCGAACAGGCTGCTCATGGTGGGGGCCGGGCGCCCGCCCGGGGCAGGCCGGCGTCCGGTGGGCCAGTGTAGATCGTCCGGCGGGTCCCCGTTCCGGGCGTCCCGCGCCGCTTCCGGACCGACCGCGGGCGCGCGGCGCCGGGCGAGGGCCGGCGGTCGGACCGGGCCGCCGGCTCAGGCTCCGAGCAGCGAGCGCCAGGCGGCGACGAGGTCGGCGGCGTAGCGGTCGGTGCCGTGGCGCGCCGCCACCGGTGCCCCGGCGACGCGCGGATCCGTGGCCGCGAGGTGGGGCTCCAGCGCCGCCCGCCAGCGCGCCAGGTCCCACGGCGCACAGAGGCAGCCGGGCACGCGCCCGACGGTCTCGGCGTGGGCACCGGTGGGCTGCGCGAGCACCGGCACGTCGCAGGCCAGCGCCTCCACGGCGGCGAGGCCGAACCCCTCGTGGTCGCTGGGCACGAGCACCGCCGTCGCCGCGTTCAGCCACCAGCGCATGCGCTCGGGAGGCTCGCCGCCGAGGGTGCGCAGCGGCAGGCCGACCGCGTCGGCGAGCTCGCGCGCCCGCTCGACGCGCTTGATCCGGCGGTCCGGCCCGTACGGGAAGAGGAGGAAGCGCTCGTCCGGCGGGAGCCCGAGCCGCTGACGGGCCTCCGGACGGGGCATCGGGCCGAACCGGTCCAGCGCCAGCCCGACGGGCAGCGGCCGGGCCCGCGGACGAGCCCATCTCGGCAGCAGCGAGCCGAGGTCGGCGGCGGCGAGGCCGACGAGCCGTTGCGTCGGCAGCACCGCCAGCGTCACGAGGCGACTGCGCGGGTTGCGCAGGTCGCGGCCGTGGAGGGTCACGCCGCGCAGCCGGCCGCGGACGGCGAGCGCCGGGACGGCGGTGAGGCCGAAATGGGCGTGGACGACGTCGTAGCGCCGCCCGCGATGTCGCGCCCGCAGGCCGCGGGCCGCGGCCGCGTACGCCCCGGGCGCCACCTCGTCGAGCGCGACGTCCAGGCCGTCGATGCGGCGCAGCGCCGCGACCTGGTCGCGCACGAAGCTCCCGCGCTCGGGGTGCTCCGCATCGGGGGCCATGTTCGACACGACGAGGACGCGCATCCGGTGCGGATTCTGCACGGAGCGGGGGTGGAGTCGTCGGAGGGGTCGGTCGCACCATCGGGTCCTCACCCGACCTCCGTCCGAACAGGAGCATCCCGATGACCCCCAGCCGTCTCCCCGCTCACCGTCGTCCCACGCCGTCCCTCGCGGTCGCCGCCCACGCCCACCGCCTCGCCCTGCGCCTCCCCGACCGGCTCCGGCGCCTGCGGGAGGAGGGCGGTCAGGGCACCGTCGAGTACGTCGCGCTGGCGATGCTCGTCGCCGCGCTCATGGCCGGCGTCGTGACCGCGGCCAGCAAGACCATGGGCAGCGACATCGCGACCGCGATCGCGAAGAAGATCAAGGGGGCGATCGACGGGGCCGGCAAGCCCTGAACGCCGGCCGGGGCCGCCGTCGCGGCGTCCCGCGGACCGCGTTCGCGGGACGTGCGATCGTCCCGGTCCCGCTCCCGCGACCCGTTGCTCCCGCATGCCGCCGACCCCGCCGCGCCTCGTCCTCGCCACCCGCAACGCCCACAAGGCCGAGGAGTTCGCGGCGATGCTCGGACCGTGGGGCGTCGACCCGCTGCCCGACGCGGTGGTCCTGCCGCCCGAGACGGGGGAGACGTTCGCCGACAACGCCCTCGGCAAGGCGCGGGCCGCCGCCGCGGCGACCGGCCGCCTCGCGTTCGGCGACGACTCGGGGCTGTGCGCCGACGCGCTCGACGGCGGCCCGGGCGTGCGGTCGGCGCGCTACGCGGGGGAGGACGCCGACGACGGCGAGAACCTCGCGAAGCTCCGCGGAGCAGTGCCGGTCGGCAGCGGCCTGGCGTACGTCTGCGCGATCGCGGTCGTCGATCCGGCCGACGGCGCCGAGCGCGTCTTCGAGGGGCGCTGCGGCGGACGGATGGCCCCGGAGCCGCGCGGCTCCGGCGGGTTCGGCTACGACCCGGTGTTCGTCGCCGACGACGATCCGGCCGGCCGCACGATGGCCGAGCTCACACCCGCCGAGAAGGCGGCGATCTCGCACCGGGGGCGGGCGGCCGAGCTCCTGCTGGCGTGGCTGCGGACCCGCGACTGAGGGGCCGCCGCCCGTGGGCGGGCGTCCGCGCCGGAAACCCGCTCAGCGCAGGTTGATCGCGGCCGAGAGGCCGACCGCGACGGTGACGCCGGCGTAGCCGAGGTAGCCCGCCACGACGAGCAGCAACGCCGTCACGAGGCAGGCCGCCACCACGACCGACCAGGCGATCCGCTCGAGGGTCATGGGCGACATCCAAGCAGCCCGCGCGGACCGGCGCCGGAGCGTTCCGTCCTACGGGCCGGGCAGACTGCCGCCGGCTGCTCGCCCGTCCGGGTGGGTGGTGACGTGCCCGACAGGGCGCGTGGTGACGTGCCCTTCGCGGAGACGCCCGCGCTGGGACGGACGACGGGTCGTCTCGATCCGTTGATAGCGTCGCGATGACCACGGCACCCCCCACAGGAGGAGCGGAAGTGACCACCAAGGCAGAGTTCGTCGATCTCGTCGCCGCGAAGGCGGGGCTCGGCAAGAAGGACGCGCAGGCCGCTGTTGACGCGGTCCTCGACACGATCAGCGAGTCGCTCTCGCGCGGCAGCGACGTGACCTTCTCCGGCTTCGGGAAGTTCTCGGTCTCCGAGCGCAGTGCGCGCAAGGGCATCAACCCGGCCACCGGCAAGCAGATCGACATCCCGGCGAAGAAGCTGCCGAAGTTCACCGCCGGCGCGGCGCTGAAGAAGTCCGTCGCCTGATCGGCTCGGTGCGGGGCTCGCGACCCGTCCGGGTGCCGTGACGGGCCCCCCCGCTCCGGCCGCCGCCTGTGCCGCGCACCCCTGGGGTGCGCGGCTGGCAGCGGCCGTGCGCGCCCGCGAGAGCGCGCTGCTCGTCGGGCTCGATCCCGACCCGTCGGCCCTTTGGCCGGGGGCGACCTCGCCCTCCGGCGCCTCGCCGGCGGACGCCGCCGCCCACGCGGTCGCCGACCACGCCCGGCGCGTGCTGGACGCCGTGGCCCCGGCCTGCGTCGGCGTGAAGCTCCAGAGCGCGAGCTTCGAGCGCCTCGGTGCCCCGGGCGTCGCCGCCCTCGCCCGCGTCGCCGCCCACGCGCGCGACCTCGGGCTCCTCGTCCTGCTCGATGCCAAGCGCGGCGACATCGACGTCTCCGCGGCCTCGTACGCCGCCGCCGCCC
>JALRCL010000098.1 GCA_023268575.1 Patulibacter sp. | reverse complement strand
GTCTCCACGAACTCCACCGCATCCGGCTGACCCGTCGGATGACGCACCCCGGTGTGCCACGCATACTCGTCGTCGGGGTCCACGGGGACCTCCTCGCGCACGACGGAGACGCCGCCGGCCGGCGGCGCGCCGGCGGGCGCGTTCGTCGCGGCCGCCACGGCGGGCTGCTCCTCGCGCTCCGCGGCCACCTCGACGCGCTCGTCCTCGGCCTCGTCGAACCCCCAGGAGACGGGGTCCTTCGCCGGCTCGTCGGGCAGGTCGAGCTCGGTCTCCGACGTGTCCTGCGACACGGCCGCGGCCGCCGGCTGCTCGACGGTCTCGTCCTGGGCCGCCGCGGCCGAGGGCTGCTCGACGGTGTCGCCGGTGCCGGCCTCGGGCCGGTCCTCCGGCTCCTCCTGGCGACGACGACGGGGGATGAACGGCATGGGCCTAGCCTCCGATTGGGGCTCGTGGGTTGGCGCCCCAGAAGAGCTGCGTACCGAGCATGCCCACCAGGTGCACCAGGATGAGGTTGACGACCATCGACTTCGCGGTCGCGGTCCCGACTCCGACGGGACCGCCACCCGCGTTATATCCGTAGTAGCAGCCGACGAGCACGATCAAGGTCGCCATGGTCATCGCCTTGGCGAGGCTGTACAGCAGGTCCGGCGGGTTCTGGAACATCCAGAAGATGAGCAGGTAGCCGCCGGAGGAGACGTCGCCGATCTGCTCGACGACGGTCAGGTAGCTGGCGAAGAACCCGGCGCCGATCGACGCCACGTACATGAACGGCAGCACGAGCCAGGCGGCGAGCAGCCGCGTGGCGCAGAGGAAGAGGACGGAGTCGAAGCCCATGACCTCGAGGGCGTCGATCTCGTCCGAGATCCGCATCGACCCGAGCTCGGCGACGATGCCGGTGCCGACCTTCGCGGCCATCATGTAGCCGAAGGCGTAGGGCACGAGCTCGCGCAGGTCGCACCACGCGGCGAAGACGCCGGCGTAGGCGGGCGAGCCGATCGAGCGAGTGAAGTACGCGCCCTCGAGCCCGCACTGCAGGCCGATCACGAAGACGAGGCCCCAGATCACCGCGGTCGACCCGGTGATGAGGACGCCGGACTGCCGCAGGCCCTCGCCGAGGAAGCGCAGCACGCGCAGCGAGACGACCTGCCCGACGACGCGGGCGGAGAACTTGCCCATCTCGCCGGTGACGGCGAGCAGCTCCTTGGGCTGGTTGAGCCAGGTGCTCATCGGCGGGCCTCGGGGGCGCGGCGCGCGGTCGACGTGGTGCTCACTTGATCACCAGCATCTCGGGGTTGGTGGCCAGGAGCGTCTGGGTGAAGACGTAGTTGAAGGCGAAGACGCCGAGCATCGCGATGACGACCGCCTGGTTGACCGCGCGACCGACGCCCTCCGCGCCGCCCTTCGCGGTCATCCCCTTGTAGCAGCAGATGACGGCGATGATCGCCCCGAACAAGGTGCATTTGACGAACGAGCCCCAGAGGTCCGTGACCGACGCGTTCGAGAAGAACGTCGCCCAGAACGGGCCGAGCGGCGCGCCGTTGACGAGCGTGGCGACGATGCCGCCGAAGATGCCGAAGAGCAGGGCGTAGACGTCGAAGAGGCCCGTCACGATCATGAGCGCCAGGAAGCGCGGCACGACGAGGCTCTTGACCGGGTCGACGCCGAGGACCTGGAGCGCGTCGAGCTCCTCCCGGATCTTCCGCGCCCCGAGGTCCGCGGTGATCGCGGTGCCGGCCACGCCGGCCATGACGATCGCGGTCACGAACGGCGCGAACTCGCGGATCGACGCGAGCACGAAGAAGCCGCCGAGGCGGTCCAGCGCGCCGAAGAGGACGAGGAAGTTCGCGGCCTGCAGGCCCGGCGCGCCGAAGCCGAAGGCGACGGTCGACACGAGCAGCGGGAACCAGCAGAGCCGGAGCGCGAACAGGAACTGATGGACGAACTCGTCGCCGTAGGAATACGGTGGGCGGACGGCCGAGACCAGCACCTTGCCGGTCAGGATCATCACGTCGCCGATCTCCTCCAAGGCGCTCTTGGCGGGATCGAAGACGCGATTGGCGACGGTGCTGACCATGGACTCCTCGGGGCCTCCCAGGGCCCGACCGCGGTCAGCCGGGCAGGTGCGCAGCCTACGCCATGTGGGGGGTGTGTGCCAGCGGCCACACTCCCGCTGCGGCGCGGGCGACGCGCAAACCCTACCGACGGTCGCGGACCCGTCGGACCCCGGGCCTTCGCGCGACCGGGCCCTCACCCGGGTGAGGGCCTGCGGACGCGGTCGCGTACGTGCGGGCGCCCGTCGCGCGCCCGCGCGCTCGCGCGCGAAAATCGGTTCGCTGCGGCGCGAACGAGGGCGGACGAGAGGTCCAGCGGGCTGGACGCCCTGTGTTAGCCTGCCGCGCGTGATGGAGGGGATCCGGGGCACCACGCGGTACCGAGCGTCGACGCTGGCCCTGGCCGCCGGCCTGGCCCTGGGCGTCTCCGCCTGTGGCGGTGACGATCCGGAGATCGAGGACGCCGCGAAGGGACAGCCGTTCCGCGTCGCGGTCAGCGCCTCCTTCCCGGAGCGCCAGCGCCTTGCCGCCCAGCGGACGCTGGAGATCACCGTCCGCAACCAGGACAGCCGGCCCCTGCCCGACGTCGCCGTCGTGCTGAACGGCCTCGAGCGCCGCATCGCGAGCGAGGACAACGGCGCCGGGCGGATCGCCGATCCGCGGCGCCCGATCTGGATCGTCGACCAGCCGCCGGCCGGCGGGCAGACGGCCTACGTCGACACGTGGGCGCTGGGAGCGCTGCCGGCCGGCGCCGAGCGGACGTTCCGCTGGAAGCTCACCCCGACGGTCGCCGGGCGCCACAAGGTGCGTTGGCGCGTCGCCGCCGCCGTCGAGCAGAACGGCGCGGTCCGGGCGAGCGGTGGTCGCGCGTCGGGCACCTTCGACGTGCGGATCGACGGCAAGCCGGAGGAGACGACGATCGACCCGGACACCGGGAAGGTCGTCCCCGCGACCTGACCCTGGTCGGGCGGTGATCGTGCGCGCCACGGCGCGCACGCGCTCCCCAGTGC
>JALRCL010001011.1 GCA_023268575.1 Patulibacter sp. | reverse complement strand
TCGAGTACGGGAACTCGTCGATCGGCGGCACGACCGGCACGAGCGCGCGCTCGGCGAGCGCCCCGTGGCCGATGTCGCGGCGCTTCGGGCCGCGCATGAAGCCGGCCTCGCCGACGGAGAACGGCGGGAAGTTGTAGTGGTGCCAGTAGTAGCGGTTCGTCTCCAGGCCGAGCCCGTCGACGCGCATCTCCTCCTTCAGCGTGCCGAGCGAGGCGACGGAGAGCGCCTGCGTCTGGCCGCGGGTGAAGAGCGCCGAGCCGTGCGTCCGCGGGGCGGTGCCGGTCTCGATCGTGATCTGGCGGATCTCGGTGGCCTCGCGCCCGTCGGGACGGACCTTCTGGACGGCGATCCGGTTGCGGACGGCGGCCTTCTCGAGCGCCGCGGCGATCGAGCGGACCTGCTTGTCCAGGTCGGCGTCCTCGCCGCCGGTGCCGAACTCGTCGAGGATCGCGGCCTTCGCGGCCTCGACGGCGTCCTGGCGCTCGAGCTTGTCGACGACCTCGGTCGCCTGCTGGACGGCCTTGCCGTGGGCCTTCTCGATCTTCTTCTGGAGCTTCTCGTCGATGACGGGCGGCTCGTGGACGATCGCCGGCTTGCCGGCCTTCTCGCGCAGCTCGACCTGGACGGCGACGAGCTTCTGGATCTCGCTGTGGGCGATGTCCAGCGCGTCGAGGATCTCGGCCTCGGGGATGAGGTTCGCGCCGGCCTCGACCATGAGGATCGCGTCGGCGGTGCCGGCGACGATCAGGTCGAGGTCGCTGGCGCCGTCCTCGGTCAGCGACTCCTCGGGCGGGTTGACGACGAACTGGCCGTCGATCTTGCCGATCCGGACCGCGCCGACCGCCTGCGCGACCGGGGCGCCGCTGATCTGCAGCGCGGCGGACGCGCCGTTCATCGCGAGGATGTCGTAGGGGTGCTCGTGGTCGATCGAGATCGGCAGCGTCACGAGCTGCGTGTCCCGACGCCAGGTCTTGGGGAAGAGCGGACGGATCGGGCGGTCGATCATGCGCGCCGTCAGCGTGGCCTTCTCGCCGGCGCGACCCTCGCGCTTGAAGAAGGAGCCGGGGATCTTGCCCGCGGCGTACATCCGCTCCTCGACGTCGACCGTCAGGGGCAGGAAGTCGGCGTCCTTCTCGCGACCGATCGTCGCGGTGGACAGGACGACCGTGTCGCCCTGTCGAACGGTGACCGCGCCGGAAGCCTGCTTGGCGAGCTTCCCGGTCTCGAAGGTGATCTCCTTGCCGGCGATCTCCACGGACACCGTCGTCACGTCGAAGTGACTCATATGTCGTTCCTCGGAACGCGCGCCCATCGGACCTGGCGCGCGAGGTGGCTTCTCATCGTTTCCGAACGGAGCGACCTTAGCGAAACCGCCGACGTGCAGGGCCGATGCGCCGCGGAGGCGGCGCCGATGAGCGGCGTCGCGCCAGGTCGAGGCGGTCCGTAACATCGCGCCGCGATGCCGCCGTCCCGACCCCGTCCCCTCCGGAGCGTCGCCGCGCTCGCGCTCCTCGGGGCGCTCGGCACGTCCGCCTCCGCGTCGGCGGCGACGTTCGGGGACGGCGTGCGCGTGGACCGGGAGCGGGCGATCGTCTCCACCGCCGGCGGCGAGCAGCGGCTCACCCTGTCGCTGGACGTGCAGGCCCAGGGCGACCGCGCCCGCCGGGTCGTGTTCGTGCCCGTCCCGGCCGCGCCGACCGTCGAGGTCGTGCCCCAGGCCCAGACCCGGGCCTTCGTGCGCCTGGCGACCGCGACGGCCCCGGTGCGCGCCGACGGCAGCACGGGCCCGCCCGATGCGGAGCTCCGCGCGCTGACGCGCCCACGGGTCGACGGATTCGGCGTCGCCGTCCACCGCGGCCGCCGGGGACCGGCCGCCGAGCGGGAGCTCCAGCGGTGGGCCGGGCGCCACGGCTACGCCCGTCCGCTGTCCGAGACGCCCGCCCTGCGGGACTACGCGCGCCGCGGCTGGTCGTTCGTGGCGATCGCGCTCGCCCGCGGCACGATCGGCGACGAGCCCCGCGCGTTGCGCCCGCTGACGATCCGCTACGCCGCCGACCGTGCGAGCTTCCCGCTCGGCGGAGGCGCCGGCACCGAGGCGGCGAGCGTCGTCCTCTACGCCGTCGGCGCGCACCGGGTGCTGGCGTCCGGCTTCGACACGGCGTTCGCCGGCACGGTCAGCGGACTGCGGCCCCCGCTCGGCGACGCCGATCGGGCGCTGCTGCGCGGCGCCTACCTCACGCGGCTGCAGGCGTCGGGGCGCGCCGCCGCCCGGGGCGGGGTCGTCGCGCTGCGCCGTGGGACGAGCGACCGTCCGTTCCGCGCGACGCCCGACTACCCGTTCGAGTCCGAGCGGGGATTCGCGACCTCGCCCCTGCCGCCCTCGCCCGACGCGCAGCGGGACGACGTGCTGGACGACGCGCCGCCCGGCGCGGCGTGGCTCCTGCTCTTCCCGGTCGTGGGCCTGCTCGTCGCCGTGACCTGGCTCGTCGCCCGACGCCGCGGCCGCGCCTGAGCGGCTCAGGCCGCGTGCAGCGCGGCGACCCAGCCCGCGTCGGGCACGCCGTGGTCGACGCCGCCCGGCGTGAGGATCGCAGGCGTCGCGGCCGCGCCGAGCGCGAGCCCGTCGACGAGATCGCGATCGATCCGCGCCGTCGCCGCGGCGTCCCGGCGCGCGGCCTCGAAGGCGTCGACGTCGAGCCCGAGCTCCCCGGCGATCCGCCAGAGGTCGGGGTCCTCCGTGCGCCCCGGCTCGGCGAGCAGCCGGTCCAGGAACGACCAGAAGCGCCCCTCGCGTCCCGCGGCCTCGAGCGCGCCCGCGAGCGCCCGCGGGCGGGGTCCGCGGACCCGGAGCACGAGGTGGCGCCACACCAGGCGAACGGGCCGCGGCGGCTCGCGCAACAGCCGTGCCGCCTGCTGGCAGCGGGGGCAGGTCGCGTCGCCGTAGACGACGACGAGCGGCGCGTCGGCCGGCCCGCAGGCGTGGTCGTCGCGTTGCTCCCGACGGAGGGCCGCGAGCCGGTCGTCGGTCACGCGGCCGGGACGGCCGCCAGCCCCTCGCGAACCTTGTCGGCGCCGGGCAGCTCGCCCGGGCTCGCGGCGAGATGGCTCCAGGCCACCACGCCGTCGGGGCCGACGACGACGAGCGCGCGGTTCGTCATCCCGGCTGGCTCGAAGTACGCCCCGAGGGCCTTGGACGCCGCGCCCTTGGGCTCGAAGTCCGAGAGCTGCTCGATGCTCACGCCGAGCTTCTCGCGGAAGGCGATTTGGGAGAAGCTCGCGTCGGTCGAGACCGCGTACATCACCGCGTCCTGCTGCGCGAGCTCGTCGAGGAGCTCCTCGTAGACCTGCAGCTGATCGGTGCAGACCGGGCTGAAGGCGAAGGGGTAGAAGACGAGCACCGTCGTGCGGCCGCGCAGGTCCTCCTGCGTGAAGTCGCTGCCGTCCTCGCGCTTGAGCGTGATCTCCGGGACGGGCGTGCCGGGGGCGATGATGGCCATGGCCGGGATCCTAGTTGCTCGGGCCGCCGATCCCGGTGGTCGTCCGGGAACGAGAACGCCCGCGTCGGGGACGCGGGCGAGCGGTGCCGTTCAGGCGGATCGGCGACGCGCGTCGTGCGCGCCGCGAGGGGGCTACTTGCGCAGCCCGAGCTCCTTGATGAGCCCGCGGTAGCCCTCGAGGTTGTCCTTGCGCAGGTAGTTCAGGAGCCGCCGGCGACGACCGACGAGCATCAGCAGGCCGCGGCGCGAGTGGTGGTCCTTGACGTGTTCCTTGAAGTGACCGGTCAGGTCGTTGATGCGCGCCGTCAGCAGGGCAACCTGCACTTCGGGAGAACCGGTGTCGCCCTGGGCGCGCTGGTAGTCGGTAACGATTTTCGCCTTGTCGGCGGTAGAGATAGCCATCTTTTCTGTTTCCTTGCGAAACTGT
>JALRCL010000011.1 GCA_023268575.1 Patulibacter sp. | reverse complement strand
AGGACGACACGCTGCGCAGCGTCGTGACGATCGGCGCGACGACGCCGCTGGCGGACGGCGGCGCGCTCGTCGAGCTGCACGTCGACGTCACGGCCGACCCGCTCGAGGAGGCGGGCGGCGAACCGCGACACGTACTGGCCTGGGACCTGATCGGAGTGATGGCATGACGAACCAGCACGGCATCCTCGCCGGCATGCGCGTGATCGAGGGCTCGGCGTTCGTCGCCGCGCCGCTCGGCGGCATGACGCTCGCGCAGCTCGGCGCCGACGTCATCCGCTTCGACCAGATCGGCGGCGGATTGGACCACGCCCGGTGGCCGGTCGCCGAGGGCGGCCAGAGCCTCTTCTGGGCCGGCCTGAACAAGGGCAAGCGCTCGATCCAGATCGACCTGCGCCGTCCCGAGGGTCGCGAGCTCGTCGGGCAGCTCGTCGGCGCGCCCGGCCCCGACGCCGGGCTCTTCCTCACGAACTTCCCGGCACGCGGCTGGCTCGCCTACGACGAGCTGCGCAAGCGTCGCGAGGATCTCGTGATGGTCGCGTTGACGGGCAACCCGGACGGGACGAGCGAGGTCGACTACACCGTCAACCCGGCGACCGGCTTCCCGTGGGCCACCGGACCGCGGAACCTCGCCGAGCCGCTGAACAGCGTGCTGCCGGCCTGGGACATCGCGATGGGCGAGCTCGCCGCCGTCGGGCTGCTCGCTGCGGAGCGTCGCCGGTCGCGCACCGGGCTGGGCACGCTCATCAGCCTCGCCCTGTCCGACGTCGCCTTCGCGATGGTGGGCAACCTCGGCCGGATCGCGGAGGCCCAGCTCGAGGCCCGCGACAGCGCGAAGGACGGCAACTACCTCTACGGCGCGTTCGGGCACGACTTCGAGACCCGCGACGGGCGTCGGGTGATGGTCGTCGCGCTCACCGGCCGCCAGTGGAGCGCGCTGAAGGACGCCACGAACCTCCACGAGGCCTGCGCGAAGATCGAGGAGGGCACCGGCTTCGACCTCTCGACCGAGGCCGGGCGCTTCCAGGGCCGCGACTTCATCGCAGCGCTCCTGCGGCCGTGGTTCGCGCGGCGCGAACTCGCCGACGTCCGCGAGGCGTTCGCCGGCACGTCGGTCTCCTGGGGGCCCTACCAGACGTTCCGCCAGCTGGTGGAGGAGGACCCGCGCTGCTCGAGCGACAACCCGATGTTCGCCGAGGTCGACCAGCCGGGCGCGGGGCGCTACCTGTCGCCGGCGTCGCCGCTGGAGTTCTCGGCGGTCCCGCGGGTGCCGGTGGCGCCGGCTCCCGTCCTCGGCGCGGACACCGAGCAGGTCCTCGCCGACGTCCTCGGGCTCGCCGAGCACGAGATCGGCCGGCTGCACGACGACGGCGTCGTCGCCGGCGCCGCGGCGGACGCGTCCCGCGCTCCCGCGACCGCCTGACTCGCGCTCAGCCGCCGATCGCGCTCATCGAGCGCGCCGGCGGCCGGAAGCCGGGCCGGTGGATCTCGTGACCCCACTGCTTCGCGGCGACGGCCTCGCGCACGACGCGGGCCAGCGCGGCGTCGTCCGCGCCGGCACGGAGCGGCCCCCGCAGATCGGTCTCGCCGTGGGCGAAGAGGCAGGTCCGCAGCTGGCCGTCGGCGGTCAGGCGCAGCCGGTCGCAGTCGGCGCAGAACGGCTCGCTCACCGACGCGATGAACCCGACCTCGCCGCCGCCGTCGGCGAAGCGCAGCAGGCGAGCCGTCGACGAGGGCTCGCGCTCCAGCGGCTCCAGCGGCCAGCGGCGGGCGATGATCGCCTGCAGCTGCGCCGCGGTCAGGACGTCGGTCGGCTGCCAGTTGCCCGCGGCGTCGAGCGGCATGACCTCGATGAACCGCAGCTGCAGGTCCTGCGCCCGGGCGAAGGCGACGAGGTCGAGCGCCTCGTGCTCGGTGACGCCCCGTAGGGCGACGGCGTTGAGCTTCACCTGGCGGATGCCGGGCTGCCGGCGCGCGGCCTCGATGCCCTCCAGCACGCGGGGGAGCAGGTCGCGGCGCGTCAGCGCGTCGAACCGCGCGCGATCGACGCTGTCCAGCGAGACGTTGATCCGGCTGATGCCGGCGTCGGCGAGCGCCGCGACGTGCCGTGCGAGCAGCACGCCGTTCGTCGTCAGCGCGAGCTCCTCGATGCCCTCGATCGCCGCGAGCCGTTCGACGAGGCGGGCCAGCCGGGGCCGGACCAGGGGCTCGCCGCCCGTGACGCGGACGGTCCGGACCCCGAGCCGGGCGAGCAGCTCGACGAGCCGTACCGTCTCGTCGTCGTCCAGCCGCTCGTCGCGCGGCAGCCACGCGACCCGCTCGTCCGGCAGGCAGTAGCGGCAGCGGAGGTTGCAGACGTCGGTCACCGACAGGCGCAGGTCGCGGGCGACCCGGCCGTACCCGTCGGTCAGGACCGGAGCGGCGCGCGCGGCGATCGGGGTCGCGTCCACCTCGACAACGCTACCGACCCGCGCCGGGGCCCCACGACCCCCGGGGAGGGGTGCGCGCCCCGGTGCGCGCCAGGGCGCGCACGCCGTCAGGCGTAGTGGGCGGCGTTCTTCTGGATGTAGGACTGCAGGTCGCCCGGGACCTGGTCCTCGCTGAAGATCGCGTCCACCGGGCACGACTCGGCGCAGGCGTCGCAGTCGATGCACTCCTCCGGGTCGATGAAGAGCTGCTCGACGTTGTCGTAGTCGGGCTCGTCCGGCGTCGGATGGATGCAGACGACGGGGCAGACCTCTACGCAGGAGTTGTCCTTCACTCCGATGCAGGGCTCGGCGATGACGTAGGC
>JALRCL010000795.1 GCA_023268575.1 Patulibacter sp. | reverse complement strand
GGACCCGCGGTGGCGCGATCCTATGCTCCGCCGGCCGCGTGGCGGACCGCGGCGCGGCTCGGCCTGGACCCGCCGATCCGCGGGTCGCCGCGCGGCCGATGACCGGCGCGTGGACGGCCGGACGCCGGCCGCCCGACGGCGTCCGATCGGCCCGCGCTCGGTCCTCGACCCCGGGGGTCAGCCGATCATCGGTGCCACGCTCAGTCGCAGACCGCGAGGCGCCCGACCCGGACGCCGTCCCGCCACGGCTCGGTCGGGCCGTAGTAGGCGCCCTGCATCCACAGCCGATCGGTGCTGCGTGCCTTGCGCAGCGTCGTCCGGAGGCGACCGTCGGCCCAGCCGTCGCGGGACTGCGCGCTGATCTGGTTGCGGTCGCTGCCGCGGGTGATCACGGTCCAGACCCCGATGCCCTGCGCGGCTGCGCGACGCCCGGAGGGCCGCGTGGCCTCCGAGGTGGTGCGCACCCACCACGGCCCGTCGGTGCGGTGGCGCTCCACGCAGGCGTAGTGGGTGAACGCGTCGCTGCGCACTGCGGTCCAGGATCCGGGCGGCCGCGCATCGGCGGCCGCCGGGGCCGCGAGGAGCGCACCGAGGAGCAGGGGGAGGATCGATCGAGCGGGGGACACGGCCTCGATCGTAGGGCCGCGGGCCCGCGGCGAGCATGAGCATCGCGTGAGAGGGGCGCCGCGGCGGCGCCGGTGCTCAGCAGCCCATGAGGCGGCCGATGACGTCCTTCATGATCTCGTCGGTCCCGCCGCCGATCGGGCCCAGGCGCGCGTCGCGCCAGGCGCGCTCGAGGCCCTGCTCCTTCGTGTAGCCGGCGCCACCGTGCAGCTGCAGGCAGCGGTCGATGACGTCCACGGCCGTGCGCTGGGTCTGGAGCTTCGCCATCGAGACCTCGCGGATCACTGGCTCGCCCGCGACGTGCCGGCGCAGCGTCTCGTAGGTCAGGCTGCGGGCGGCCTCGATCTCGATGCCGATCTCGGCGAGCGCCCAGCGGGTGCCCTGGAAGTCGGCGATCCGGCGGCCGAACGCGCGCCGCTCGGCGACGTACGCGCAGGTCTGCTCGAAGGCGAGGTCCATCCCGGCGACGGCGCCGAGCGCCATCGAGAGCCGCTCCCAGCCGAAGTTGGCCATGATGAGCTTGAAGCCGCCGTGGAGCTCGCCGAGCAGGTGGTCCTCGGGCACGAAGACGTCCTGGAAGCTCACGAGCGCCGTGTCGGAGGCGTGCCAGCCGAGCTTCTCGATCGGGCTCGCGCTGATCCCGTCGCCGCGGTCGGCGCCCAGCGCTCGCGGGTCGTCCTCGGCGCCCTCGGGCTCGGGGCCGCGCTCGATGACGAGGAACGAGATCCCGCCGTGGCCGCCGTCCTGCGTCGTCTTCACCGCGGTGACGTAGTGCTGCGCGCGCACCCCGCCGGTGATGAAGCACTTCTCGCCGCTGACGCGGAAGCCGCCGTCGACCCGCTCGGCACGGGTCTGGATGCCGGCGACGTCGCTGCCGGTGCCCGGCTCGGTGATCGCCAGCGCCGCGACGCGCTCGCCGCGGAGCACCGGCGGCACCCAGCGCTCCTGCTGCTCGGGCGTGCCGAACTTCAGGATCGGCGGCGTGGCGATCGTCGTCGGCGCGCTGAGCGCCGCGGCGAGGCCGCCCGAGCCGGAGCGGGCGATCTCCTCGGTCCAGATCGCGTCGGTCAGGTGGTCGCCGCCCTGGCCGCCCAGCTCGACGGGGTACGGCGTCGCGGCGAACCCCGTCTCGCCGAGGCGGCGGAAGACGGAGGAGGGGACCCACTGGGCGTCCTCCCACTCCTGGACGTGGGGACGCAGCTCGCGCGTGACCCAGTCGCGGATCGACCGGCGCAGCGCGTGGTGCTCCTCGCCGAAGAGGTGGTCCCAGCCCGCCGGCCCGAGGCCCTGCTTCGCGAGGCCCGTCGACGCGGGATGCGCGTCCCCGCCCGCCCCCGGGGAGCGGTTCTCGGTCGTGCTCATCGTCGTCCCTCAGATCCCGTAGGAGCGCCCGATGTACTCGAGCAGCGTCTCGTCCGTGCCGGCGCCGATCCGGTTCAGGCGCAGGTCGCGCCAGGCCCGCTCGATGCCGTACTCCCGCATGTAGCCGTTGCCGCCGTGGATCTGGAGGCACTCGTCGGCGACCTCGCAGGCGACCCGGCTGGCGTAGAGCTTCGCCATCGAGATCTCGCGGACCGGGTACTCGCCGGCCATGACGCGCCGGGCGGTCTCGTAGTTCAGCTGGCGGGCGGCCTCCACGCGGGTGGCCATCTCGGCGAACTTCCAGCGGATGCCCTGGAACTTCCCGATCGGCCGGCCGAACGCCTGCCGCTCCTG
>JALRCL010000773.1 GCA_023268575.1 Patulibacter sp. | reverse complement strand
AACCGCCCGGACCCTCGGACGGGACGCGGACGGTCAGGCGACGCAGCAGGATCCGCTCGTTCCCCACGGCGTCGGTCGCGCGCAGGACGAACGCGTGGGTCCCGGCGGGCAGCGTCCGGCGGGCGGACCCGGAGCAGGGCGACCAGGTCGCGGCGTCGTCCCAGCTGCACGCCGTCTCGACCGCGGTGCGGTCGGCGATCCGCCAGGCGAAGGCGACCTCGCCCACGTCGAGGACGGCGCCGTCGGCCGGCCCGTCGAGCTCGACCGCGGGCGGCGTGCCGTCGACGGTCAGCGTGCGGGTCGCGCTCGACGCGTTGCCGGCCGCGTCGGTCGCGGTCACCACCAGCCGGTGATCGCCCTCGGCGAGGGTGGACGCGAGGCGCCCGTCGGGGCAGGCGGTCGCGACGTCGTCGACGACGCAGGACCAGCGGACCTCGGTGCGGTCGGTCGCCTCGAACGCGAGCACGACCTCGCCCGGTGCGCGGGCCTCGTCCGCCGTGGGTCCGGCGCGCTGCACGAGGACCGGCGCCGTCCGGTCGACGGTGATCGTGGCGGTGCCGGTCCCGGGGTTGCGCGCCGGGTCCCGAGCGGTGACGAACACCCGCCAGTCGCCCTCGCTCGGGAGGGTCACCGTGACCCGGCCGTCGGCGCACGTCGCCTCGGTCGACGAGACGTCGCCGATCTTCAGCAGGCGGCACTCGAACGACGCGATCCCGTGGGCGTCGGTGGCGCGGTACGTGAACGACTCCTGGGCCGCACGGGTCGTCCGGACGCGGTCGTCGATCGTCACCACCGGCGCCGTGCCGTCCACGACGATCGTGCGCTCGACCCGCGTCGCGTTGCCGGCCGCGTCGACCGCCCGGGCGAACAGCGCCACCGGGCCGTCGGGCAGGTCGGCCGGCACGCGCAGCGACCCCCGCCAGGGCGCCGACGTCGCCGTCGAGAGGACGGCGTCGCCGAACCCGTACTCGACCCGGACGACGCCGACGTCGTCCGCGGCGTCCACGAGCGGCTGGAGCGCGCCGTTCGGGGTCACGGTCAGGCCGGCCGCCGGCTCCCGGAAGGCGACCGTCGGCGGGACCGCGTCGCGGAAGCGCGCGACCACCGTCTGAAGACCCTCGTCGAAGGCGAACGTGCACTCCTGCGGCCGCCCGGGGACGGGGACGCAGCCGTCGAAGCCGTCGAGCGCCTTCCCGGGCCCCGGCGTCGCGGTGAGCCGGACGCTCGGCGGCAGCTGCCCGTCGGACCAGACGGCGCGGTCGGTGCAGTCCCCGGGGCAATCGATGCCCGGGCCCGTGACGCGTCCGGCGCCCTCCACCACGACCGAGAGCTCCCCGGAGGCGGCGTCCGCGACGGCCGGCGTGGCGAGGAGCAGGGCGGCGGCGCACGCCAGCGCGGCGGTCCGGCGCGACCGCCGGCCACCGCTGCGCCCGCGCGCCGGCCGATCGTCGGGGAACGCCCAGTGGCTCATCGCCGGCCCCGCGAGACCCGGATGACGATCGCGGCGGTCGTTCGGCGCCCCGCCCGGTGGCTGAGGCTCACGACCCGGCCGCGGCGCACGCTCGAGCGCCGCCGGACGGTCCGCTTCGCGACGCGGCACTTCGCCTTCGTCAGGCGCTTGCGCGCGGCGGCGACCGTCGTGCCCCGGCGGACGCGCGGCACGGTGCACGCGCGCCTGGGGGTCGAACCGCCGCCGGAGGGGGGCTTGGGCGTGCCGCCGTCGCCGTCGCCGCCGTTCCCGGCCGGCGTGCCGATCTCGACGTGCTCGCAGTTGGCCAGCACGTCGATCGGGTCGGCGATCACGCGGTCCTCGCCCGGGCCGCAGTCGACGCTGTCGCGCTCGCCGTCGCGGACCTCGACGACGTCGTTGCCGTACCGCCCGCGGCAGACGATGAAGTCGCACGAGCCCGGCCCCGCGTCGGCGAGCACCGTGTCCTGCCCGGGACCGGCGTCGATCCGGTCGTCGCCGTTGCCGGCATCGATCACGTCGTTCCCGGCGCCCGCGCGGATGACGTCGGCGTGGTCGTAGGAGCGCAGCCGGTCCGCACCCGGGCTGCCGTGGAGCTCGGTGCTCCCGGCGGGGGTGCCGATGACGTCGAAGTCGACGGCGTCGGCTCCGGCCACGAGCCGGGCGACCTGGCGCGTGCGGATCCGCTCGACGGCGACGACGTTGTCGCCCTCGCCGGGGCGTCCGTCGTCGGCCACCCCGTCGAGCGTCACGCTGATCGGCACGTCGCCGGCGTTCGCGTCGTACCAGTCGCCGTCGATCGTGTCGGTACCGGCGCCGCCGTCCAGCACGTCCCGGTCGACGAACCGCCCGCCGGCGAGCCGGTCGTCGCCGTCCTCGCCGTGCACCTGGTCGTCGCCCCGGCCGCCGTCGAGCTGGTCGTTCCCGGTTCCGCCGCGCAGGACGTCCGGGCCGTCTCCGCCCTCGAGCACGTCGTCGCCCTCGCCACCGAGCAGCGTCACGCCGGTGCCCGCGTCGTCGGGGCCGCGCAGCCGGTCCGCCCCGGTGCCGCCGTCGACGACGATCGGCCCGGCGACCGGCAGCGCGCCGGCGACGATCACGCCGTCGTCCCCGTCGCCGGCCTCGACCCGGACGCCCGCGAGCCCGGCCGCCGGGCAGGAGCGGTAGCTGCGCCCGGCGGCGGTCGACGGCTCGCAGGCGAGCCCGTCGTCGGCGGTGAGGCCGACGAGGTCGGAGACCTCGATCCGCGACGACGCGAAGAGGTCGGTGCGGACGATGAGGTCGTTGCGCTCCCCCGGCGCGGCGCGCACGACGAGCGTCGTGCCGTCGGTGGTCAGGTGCGCGGCGGCCGCGGGGGAGGCGGAGCCGGCGAGGGCGAGCGCGACGAGCGCCGGCCCTGCGAACAGGGATCTGGGGAGCATCGCGCCACCGTAGGAGCGGGTATCCGGGACCACATGGGGGAACTCCCCATGGGATCACCGGCGTCCGTCGACCGTCCGGCGCGCGAAACCGCCCTGCCGGCGGGCCCCCGCGGCCGTCGCGCGACGATGGCGGTGATCCCCTCCCGACCCCAGGAGCCACCATGACGACCTCGATCTCCGCCGCAGCGAGCGGCACCTTCTCGATCGGCGGCGAGCTGCCGGTGCACCGGCTCGGCTACGGCGCGATGCAGCTCACCGGCGAGGGGGTCTGGGGGCCGCCGAAGGACCCGGACGAGGCCCGCCGCGTCCTGCGCCGTGCCGTCGAGCTGGGCGTGACGTTCATCGACACCGCCCTTGCCTCTTCTGGCGGAATCGAGAAATTTCTTTCCTCCGTCGCTGAATCCGTAGCTTGGGGACGGGGTTCCGAGCGATCTGAAGAGACTTTGCTCAAAGAACCAGAGTAGGGACTGCGCTTGGTATGGCTTGATGTTTGCATCTTGTGCTACCTCGTTAATTAGTTTTTTGACTGCCCTGCGTTGTGGTTCTGTCGGCGCATCTTGCACCTCACCGTTCGCACCAATCATTGTA
>JALRCL010000736.1 GCA_023268575.1 Patulibacter sp. | reverse complement strand
ATCGCGGATGAGCCGACGACCGCCCTCGACGTGACGATCCAGGCGCAGATCCTGGAGCTTCTGGTGAAGCTGCAGCGCGAGACGGGGATGGGCCTCGTGCTGATCACGCACTCCATGGGCGTGGTCGCCGAGACGGCCGCGCAGCTCGCGGCGGTCGCGGTGAAGAACCGCGCCAACGGCGCGCGCAACCCGATCGCGCAGTTCGACGAGCCGGTGACCGTCGACGACGTGCTCGCCGCGCGCCGCGTCGCCACCCCGTTGGGGCTCCTGGACTGCTGCGCGATCTCCGACGGCGCGGCGGCGGTGCTGCTCGTCGCCGAGGACCTCGCGCGTCCCGGCGATCCACGGGTCGTGGCCTCCGCGCAGACCTCGAGCGCCTTCGAGCCGTTCGGCGACATGACCGGCTTCGCGCTGACGCGGGCGGCCGCCGCGCGGGCCTACGCGGACGCCGGCGTGACGGCCGACGACGTCGACCTCGCCGAGGTCCACGACTGCTTCTCGATCGCCGAGGTCCTGCACGCCGAGGACCTCGGCTTCTGCGCCAAGGGCGAGGGCGGACCGTTCACCGAGGCGGGCGCGACGGCGATCGACGGCACGGTCGCGATCAACCCGTCCGGCGGCCTCGGGGCGCGCGGCCACCCGATCGGCGCCACCGGCTGCGCGCAGGTCGGCGAGGCGGTGCTGCAGCTCCGCGGCGACGCCGGCGAGCGCCAGGTCGCCGGGGCCCGCGTCGCCCTGACCCACACCCTCGGCGCGTTCGTCCACGGCGCGGCCGCCTCGTGCGCGGTCCACGTCCTCGTCGCCTGAGGGCGGCGCACCCACCACCCACAGGAGGACCCCATGCAGGATCTCGCAGGCCGTCGGGCGCTCGTCACCGGCGGCGCCCGCGGCATCGGCCGTGCCGTCGCCGAGCTCTTCGTCGAGCGCGGCGCGACCGTGATGCTCGCCGACGCCAACGCCGAGGAGGCCGCCGCGACGGCGGCCGCGATCGGCGACGCCGCCCGGTCGGTCGCGTGCGACGTGACGGTCGGCGAGCAGGTCGCCGGCGCCGTCGCGGCCACGGTCGAGGAGCTCGGCGGGCTCGACGTGCTCGTGAACAACGCCGGCATCGAGATCGTCCAGCCGCTGCTCGACATGCGCGAGGAGGACTTCCGGCGGCTCACGAGCGTCAACCTCACCGGCGTCTGGCTCGGGATGAAGCACGCGCTGCCGGCGCTCGCCGAGAGCCGCGGAACGATCGTGAACCTCGCGTCCGTCGCGGGGATGAACGGCTGCCCGCTGCTCGGCGCCTACTGCGCATCGAAGGCCGGGGTCATCCAGCTGACCCGGACCGCGGCGGTCGAGCTGCGCGACGCAGGGATCCGGGTCAACGCGGTCTGCCCGGGGTTCGTCGACACGGCGATGGTCGATCGGGCGGCCGTCGCGATCGAGGCGGCGCTCGGCGCGTCCTTCCCCGAGCTCGTCGCCGCGAAGCAGGGCCGGCTCGGCACGGCGGCCGAGGTCGCCGAGACGGTCGCCTACCTCGCCTCGGACCGGGCCGGCTGGACGACCGGGGCCCACTACGTGCTCGACGGCGGCCTCTCGGCAAGCCTCCTCTGACGCGGTCCGGGCGCGCCGCGCACGAGGTCGTGGTGGGGCCGCGGTCGCGCCGGTAGGGTCGGGCCGTGGAGGCGACGGAGGAGACCGCCGGGCGCCGCGCGGATCGGACCCCGACCTCGGCGGCCGCGCGGAGCCTCGCCGACGGGATCGACGCGCGGGCGATGTCCGCGCAGGTCCTGGCGCGGGTGCTGCGCGAGGTGTTCCCGACGCGGGCCGACGACGAGGAGTTCCTCGCGGCCCTCGACGAGAGCGTCCACGACAACGTGCAGGCCGTGCTCGACGTCATCGCCGGCCGGCTGCGGATCGCGTCCGCCGAGCCCGTCGGCGCGATCGCCCTGATGGACGTCCTCGCCCGGCTCGGCGAGCCGACGAGCAGCGTCGAGCGCGGCTACCGGATCGGCCAATGGGAGATCTGGGAGCAGTGGGTCGCCGCCGCCCGCGCGGCCACCGGCGACGACGCGGACGCGCTCGTGCCGCTGCTGCTGGAGCCGGTGCGGACGCTCTTCGACTACATCGACTCGATCCTCATGACGGTGCTGGAGCGCTACGAGGAGCACCGTCGCGAGCTCGACCGGCAGCGCCTCCACCAGCGGATGCTCATGCTGCGCCAGATCCTCGACGGCAGCCACGAGCCGGCGCCGGGGGACGCCGCCGCGGCGCTGCGCTACGACTGCCTGCTGACCCACCGCGCAGTGGCCCTCGTCGCGGACGACCGCGTGGCGGCGGAGCGCGCGCTGGAGCGGCTGCGGCTCGCGCTGGAGGCCCCCGACGGCCTGCTGCATCAGGACAGCGTGCACGGCTGGGCGCTCTGGATCGGGCGCGCGACGGCGCCCTCCGCGGCCCAGCAGCGCGCCTTCCGCCGCGAGCTCGACGCGCTGGGGCTGCCCGCCGGGGTGAGCGATCCGGCCGCCGGGTTCGCGGGCCTGCGCGACACCCTGCACCAGGCCCGCCAGGCGCTGCGCGTCGGTCAGGCGCTCGGCGTGCGGACGTCGTGGTTCGCCGACGTCCGGCTCGAGGCGCTGCTGCTCGGCGAGGAGGCGCAGGCGGCGACCTTCGTCCGCTCCGTGCTCGGGCCGATCGGCGGCGAGGACGAGCGCAGCGCGCGCCTGCGCGAGACGATCGCCGCCTGGCTGGAGACCGGCAGCCACGTCAGCGCGGCCGCGGCGCTGGGCGTCCACGAGCACACCGTCCGCAACCGCCTGCGCCAGGCGGAGGAGCTGCTCGACGCCCCGCTCGCGCAGCGTCGCACGGAGCTCTCGGTGGCGCTGCGCCTGCGACGCGTCGTCACCTGACGCCGCTCCCGCGGCCGGACGGGCACGGCGCGGCCGGGCGACCCCCGTGGCCCGGCCGCGCCGTGAACCGCGGGGGCGGGCCCGGCGCGGGGCGGGCGGTGGGTCGGGTCGACGGAACGGGAACGTGCCGATGCTTCCCGGAACCGGGCGGGCGGGACGAAGTTGCGGGGGCGGGCGCAGGGTCGGGCGCGAGCCCCGTCCGCCGACGGGCGGTCCTCGTCCCGGCGGCCGGGACGCCTGGCCTCGGTCGCCGGAGGAGGCGCGATCCGCGAGCCGCGGCATCCCCGCGCGCGAGCCCCCGACGGCCGGGGGGTCGGACGGCGTAGACCGCGCATCGGGCCCCGTCGCCGGCACCTGTTGGGGACATCCGGCGCCCCGGGCATCCCGGGGTCGCCGGGCACGGACCGAACGACGAAGGGAGCACCCCCATGCACCTCGAGCACGATCAGGCCGAGACCACCACCGAGCGCGAGCGCCGCGGCGTGCGGCGCCTGCTGCCGCGCCGCGGCACCGGCCGCACCCGCGCCGTCCTCATCGGCGCGGGCGTCCTGGCCTTCGGGATCGCCCCGCTGACGTACGCCGCGACCGGGGGGAACCTGATCCTCGGCGAGCGCAACGCCTCCAGCGACGAGACCGAGGTCATCTCCACCACGAACGCCGCCCCGGGGCAGAAGGGCGGCTACTCGACGCGCCAGTCGAACCTGTCGGCGACCGGCGGCGGCGCCATCTACGGCTGCCGCTCGACCGCCCGCACGGCGCCGAACGACCTGAAGAACCCCTGTCTGCGGGCGAACAACCTCTCGACCGGCCTCGCCTTCGAGTTCCGGGCGACCCGCGGCACCCTCGGCGGCGACATCAGCGTCGCCAACGGCGGGGACGAGACGCGGCCGTTCACCACGAACGCCACCGGGGTGGCAACCGGCCTGAACGCCGATCGCGTCGATGGCCTCCACGCGGAGGACATCGCGAAGGGCGCCGCCGCGATCGCCGCCAAGGAGGCGTCGGAGCAGGCTGCGGCTGCGAAGTCGCGCTGGGCGCTGGTGAACGAGAAGGGCGAGATCGAGGAGCAGTCGGGTGGCTTCAAGGTCATCGACTGCTACGGCACGAACGACAACTGCTACCTCGACGCCGGATCGACCGTCGCCGGCCACGGCATCACGGCGACGATCGCGCTGCAGAACGAGGTCGACGTGGACGGCACCGGCGGCGCGGACCCGAGCTTCTCCGGCGAGATCTCCGCGGCCCGCTGCCAGGTGGCGAACGTCGTGACGTGCGCCCCCGACGGAGCGAAGACGGAGAACGCCCTCGTCGTCAGCCCGCGCAACAGCGACGGCTCGGCGACGACCGACGGCGCGCGCAAGCGCTTCTACGTCGAGCTCACCGGCTGAGCGGCACCGTCGCGTCCGGCGCCGTCGCGGCGCCGGACCGTCGGCGCCCGTCAGGGACGGGGGTCGCCACGGTACGGGTCGACGGGCCGCTCGACGACGACGCCGCGCGCGCGGTTCAGCACGAGCAGGCTGAGCACGAGGCCCACGACGCCGACGATCATGAGGATCAGGCCGACGGTCTTCAGGTCGATGCCCGCGACCGAGGCCGTGACGGCGAAGCGCAGGATCGCGCCCACGGCGACGAGGAAGAGGCTGGTGCCGATGGACATGGCCTCCCGGTACCCGTCCCGGCCGGTGGGCACGCATCGCGCACGTCGCGGTACGGGCGAGCCGACGCGTCAGGGAAGGATCCGAACCGGCGCGCCGGCCGGCAGGCGCGCGGCGAGCCACCGCACGTCGCCGTTGGGCACCCGGATGCAGCCGTGCGACCGGGCGCTGCCGAGCGGGTCGCTGAGGCTCGCGCCGCCGCGGCCGTGGATCCCGATCCGGCCGGGCCCGCCGCCGAAGCGCTCGAGCGTCCCGGACAGCGCGGTGAGCGAGAGCACCCACGGGCCGTAGAAGCCGGCGGGGTCCGGTTGCGGGAGGCGCTCGTAGATCGCCGCGAGGCCGGTCGGGGTCGGCGTGGCGGTCGCCCCGATGACGACGGCGGCGGAGCGGACGAGCCGTCCGGAGTGGTAGGCGCGCAGGCGTCGCGACGCGAGGCGCAGGTCGATCCACCAGCGCGTCGTCGTGAGCGCCAGCCGGTCGTCGCGCACCCAGCCCGACCGTCCGACCGGCCGCCGGGGCAGCCGCGGGCG
>JALRCL010000731.1 GCA_023268575.1 Patulibacter sp. | reverse complement strand
AGCACGACGTCGGCGCGCTCGCGGGCCGGGAGGACGTGCTCGCGGACGTTCGGCAGGTTCACCGTGTCCCAGACCCGCATCGCGAGCGCCTCGGCCTCGACGTCGGGCATCTCGCGCAGCGGGTGCAGGAACGCGCCCGGGTCGTCGGCGGCGGCGACGCGCCAGGCGCGGAAGCGGTCGAGGTACCAGCTCGCGGCGAGCTCCTCGGCCGCGTCGACGTAGACCGCGACGTCGACGAGGTCCGCGATCCGCTCGTCGACCGCCGCGAGGCCCTCGACGATGAGCGTCGCCGGACGGTCCACGACGATCGCCCCTCCCGGTACCCGGTCCTGGAGCCGGTGCGCGTAGACCGGCGCGCGCAACGGCCCCTCGCCGGCCCGGACCGCCCGCAGCAGCTCCCGCAGCGCCGGCAGGTCGTAGCTCTCGGGGAAGCCCTTCCGGGCGGCGATGCCGCGCCGCTCCAGCTCCGCGTTCGGATGCAGGTACCCGTCGGTGGAGACCACGACGACCGGACCGGCGCCCCCGTCGCGCAGCGCGTCGGCGAGCGCCCGCGCGACGGTGCTCTTGCCGACCGCGACGCCACCGCCGAGGGCCACGACCCGCGTGCGGTCGGACCGCAGCTCGCCCAGCCGCGCGACGAGCTCCCGCAGCGCCGGGTCCGGCGTCCCTGCGGGTGGGGGCTCCGCAGCGCTCATCGATCGATCACCGGCCGTCGCCGCGTCGTGCCCCCGCCGGTGCCGGGAGATGGGACGTCCGGCACCGGCGGCGCCGCTCAGTCGGCGTCGCCGAGCTCGAGCACCGCGAGGAACGCCTCCTGCGGCACCTCGACGCGGCCGACCTGCTTCATCCGCTTCTTGCCGGCCTTCTGCTTCTCCAGCAGCTTGCGCTTGCGGGAGATGTCGCCGCCGTAGAGCTTCGCCGTGACGTCCTTGCGGTAGGCCTTCACCGTCTCGCGCGCCAGCACCCGGCCGCCGATCGCGGCCTGGATCGGCACGTCGAACATCTGGCGCGGGATCTTCTCCTTGAGCTTCTCGGTGAACTTGCGGCCGATCTCCTGCGCCTTCGTCCGGTGCACGAGCAGCGACAGGGCGTCGACCGGCTCGCCGGAGAGCAGGACGTCGAGCTTCACGAGGTCCGACGCGCGCAGCCCGATCGGCTCGTAGTCCAGCGACGCGTAGCCGCGGGTGCGCGACTTCAGCTGGTCGAAGAAGTCCAGGACGATCTCCGCGAGCGGGACGTCGTAGACGATCTGCACGCGGTCGGCGGAGATGAACGTCATCCCCTGGTGCTCGCCGCGCTTCTCCTGGCAGAGCTCCATGACCTGGCCGACGTACTCCTTCGGCGTCAGGACGTTGATCTTCACGTACGGCTCCCGGACCTCCTTGATGAAGGTCGGGTCCGGGTAGTCCGACGGGCTGTGGAGCTCCTTGACCTCGCCGTCGTGGAGGGTGAGCTCGAAGCCGACGGAGGGCATCGTCGCGATGAGGTCGAGGTCGTACTCGCGCTCGAGCCGCTCGCGGACGATGTCCATGTGCAGGAGGCCGAGGAAGCCGATCCGGAAGCCGAAGCCCAGGGCGTCGGAGGTCTCCGGCTCCCACGAGAGGGCCGCGTCGTTCAGCGACAGCTTCTCGAGCGCGTCGCGCAGGTCCGGGTAGTCGGCGGTGTCGGTCGGGAAGATCCCGCAGAAGACCATCGGCTTGATCTCGCGGTAGCCGGGCAGCGGCTCGGCGGCCCGCTCGAGCTTCTCCCCCGCCCCGCGGACCTGCGCGCGGTGCGTCAGCGTGTCGCCGACCCGCAGCAGCGTCACGTCCTTGATGCCGGTGATGAGGTAGCCGACCTCGCC
>JALRCL010000727.1 GCA_023268575.1 Patulibacter sp. | reverse complement strand
TCGAAGACGAGGACGACGTAGCCGGCGTCGGCGAAGCGCTCGGCGTAGGCCGGCAGGCGCTCGTCGCGGGTGGCGCTGAACCCGTGCGCCATGACGATCGCCGGACGCGAGGTGGTGCCCTCGGGGTCGGCATCGGGCCGGTACAGGTAGGCGGCGCAGCGCGCGCCGCCCGAGTCGAAGCGGACGTCCGTGCGAGAGGCCATGCGCCGACCCTAGTCGACCGATCGTGGCCGGTCGCCTACGCGCGTCGGGGCCGGCGGCGGGCCGCGCCCGCGGTCCGTGGCGGCTTCGCCTCACCACTCGAGGTAAAGCCGCCACGCGCCGGGGCGCGGCGGTCAGTCGCCGGCGACGGCGGCCGGGCGGTTCGGCGACCAGCCGAGGGCGGGCGCGATGTCGCGAGCGATCGTCTCCAGCAGCCGCGCGTTGTACGCCACGCCGAGCTGGTTGGGGACGGTGAGCAGCAGCGTGTCGGCGTTGCGGACGGCGACGTCCCGCGCGAGCTCCTCGGCGATCCGGTCCGGCTCGCCGGCGTACGTGCGCCCGAACCGCGACAGCGCGCCGTCGAGCACCCCGACCTGGTCGCTGCTGCCGCTACGACCGAAGTACGCGCGGTCCTCGTCGCTCGTGATCGGCAGGACGCTGCGGCTGACGGAGACCCGCGGCTCGTGGGCCCAGCCGGCCTCCGCCCAGGCCTCGCGGAAGAGCAGGATCTGCTCGAGCTGCAGCTCGTCGAACGGCACCCCGGTGTCCTCGAGCAGCAGCGTCGAGCTCATGAGGTGCATGCCCTGCTGCCCCGCCCAGGTGGCCGTCGCGCGGCTGCCGGAGCCCCACCAGATCCGCTGCGCCAGGCCGGGCGCCTGCGGCTGGACCGGCAGGCGGAAGCCCGCCGCGCCCTGCGACGGGTCGACCTCGGCGACGCCCGCACCGGTGATGGCGGCGCGGAACGCGTCCGTGTGCCGGCGCGCGAGGTCGGCGTCCGTCTCGCCCTCCGCGGGCACGTGCCCGAAGAGCTCCGAGCCGCGCAGCGCGGGCTCGGGCGAGCCCCGACTGATGCCGAGCTGCAACCGGCCGTCGCTGAGCAGGTCGGCCGTCGCGGCGGCCTCCGCCATCGCGAGCGGCTGCTCGTAGCGCATGTCGATGACCCCGGTGCCGAGCTCGATCCGGCTCGTCCGAGCGCCCATCGCCGCCAGCAGCGGGAACGGCGAGGCGATCTGCCGCGCGAAGTGGTGGACCCGCACGTAGGCCCCGTCGATCCCCAGCTCCTCCGCGGCGACCGCGAGCTCGACCGTCTGCTGGTGCGCGTCGCGCGCCGTGGGCGTCCGCGATCCCTGGACGGGACCCCAGTGCCCGAAGGAGAGGAAGCCGATCCGCTTCATGCACCGAGGATAGCGCAAAACGGACCGGGGTCCGATTCCCTGTCGCGGCCCCGATGCGCCGAGACGACCGCCGCCGAGGGCGGCCCGAGAACGAGACCGGCGCCCCCGAGGGGGCGCCGGTGGAGGTGGAGACGGCGGGACTCGAACCCGCGTCCGCGACCGCGCAAAGGGCGACGTCTACGAGCGTAGTCGGCGTGTCTGGATCTCACGCTCCGTCGGTCCCGTCGACCCACGTTCGGAGCGCCAGCCCTCCTGAAGATGTCCCCGGATCCGCGAGGGCGTCGGACCCGGGTGATCCGGCTGGATGATCCCGGGGACCCTCGACGCCGGCGATCGAGGCCCGAGACCTCACGGCCTAGTGGTGACTAGGCGGCGAGGGCGAACTCGTGGGAGTCCGCACGTATGGTTGTTGCCGGGGTTTTACGAGGCCTCCGGTACCTCGACTCGCAATCACCCCCGCGAACCGACCACGTCGAAGCCTGTCGTCCCCGGGGCACCGACGGCGCCGCAACCACGACGCGACCGGTCCCCACAGGGTAGCGCGCCCCGGAGGGCGCCACCGATCGGCCCTCCCCGGCGACCGACGCACCGCGGGCCCGCCCTCGCCACGCGGAGCGCCGCGGGACGCCCGCCCCTCGGGCGTCGGAGGTCGCCCGGGTGCGATCGCGCACACGATCCCCGCGAACCGGACTGCACGGTCCGGTTGCGCTACATTCCGCAGAAGCGGACTCGAGGGTCCGCTTTCGTACCGGGACGTCGCCGTCCTCGTCCCGGCTCGCTCCCGGCGCCCCGCCGCCGTCCGTGTCCCACCCGAGCCGAGATCGCATGCCCGACGCCGCCCGCCACCAGCCCACCGCCCACCCAACCCGCGTGATCGCCCTGCTCGGGCTGGCGGCGATGGCCTTCTCGCTCGCGCAGACGATGGTCGTCCCGGCGCTCAGCACGCTGCAGACCGAGCTGCACGCCAGCGGCACCGCCGTCACCTGGACCGTGACCGCCTACCTGCTCGCGGCGGCGGTCGCCACGCCCGTCGTCGGGCGGCTCGGCGACATGTTCGGCAAGCAGCGCCTGCTCATCGTCGCCCTCGGCGCGTTCACCGCCGGATCGGTCATCGCGGCGCTCGCCGACAGCATCACGCTCATCATCGCCGGACGGGCGCTCCAGGGCATCGGCGGCGGCATCTTCCCTCTCTGCTTCGCGATCGTCCGCGACGAGCTGCCCCACGCCCGCGTGGCGACCGGGATCGCCGTCGTCTCCGCGATCGTCGGCGTCGGCGGCGGCCTGGGCCTCGTGCTCGGCGGCGTCCTGCTCGACCACGCGACCTGGCACTGGGTGTTCTGGGCCGGCGCCGCGTCCGGGCTCGTCGCCACCGTCGGCGCGGCGATCGGCATCCCGGAGTCCGCCGTGCGGACGCCGGGCAAGGTCGACGTCCGCGGCGCCCTCGTGCTGGGGCTCGGCATCGCGCTGCCCCTGATCGCGATCGCCAACGCGAACACGTGGGGCTGGGGCAGCGCGTCGGTGCTCGGCCTCGTCGCCGCCGGGATCGTCGTGCTCGCCGGCTGGGTCCGGCTCGAGCAGCGGACCGCCGAGCCGATCGCCCACATCCCGACGCTCGCGCGCCCCGTCGTGCTGCTCACGAACCTCGCGAGCGTCCTCGTCGGGTTCGGCATGTTCGGCGCCTACGTCCTCATCCCCCAGCTGCTGCAGGCCTCCGAGTCCACGGGCTACGGGTTCGGGTACGGCGCGACGACGTCCGGGCTCGTGATGGTCCCGGGAGCGATCGCGATGCTCGTCCTCGCCCCGGTCTCCGCGCGCCTCGGGCGCCGGTTCGGTGGGCACGTGCCGCTCGCCCTCGGCGCCAGCCTCTCGGC
>JALRCL010000646.1 GCA_023268575.1 Patulibacter sp. | reverse complement strand
GCTGCCGCGCCCCTCGCAGGCGTCGACCGTGAACGCCCGCGGGCCCTTGCTCGCGCGCGCCCGGGAGTGCGAGCGGCTCCGGGGGCGGCGGGTGAACCTCGTGGCGGTGAACTTCTACCGTCGAGGAGACCTGCTCGGGGTCGTCGACGCCCTGAACGGCGTGCGCCGCTGATGCGCGGACGCCGGGTCAGCCCCGGCGCGCCTCCTGCAGCGGACGGCCCTCGGCGTCGCGGGACCCCTCGATCGGCCACGGACCGACGTGGTGGTCGCGGCCGCCGTCGAGGGTGAGCGTCGCGCCGCTGAACCAGTCGCCGGCGGGGGAGGCGAGGTAGGCGACGAGCCAGGCGAACTCCTCCGGGCGACCGAGGCGACCCAGCGGCACCTGGCCCGCGGCCGCGGCGACCATCTCCTGCGGGTACTTCGTGCGGAAGACGTCGGTGCCGAACTGGCCGGCGGCGATCGCGTTGCAGCGGATCCCGAAGCGCGCCCACTCCGTGGAGAGCTCGGCCATCATCGTCTCGACGCCCGCGCGGGCGGCCGAGCTGTGGACCATCCCCGGCAGCCCGTTGTGGGGCGAGAGCGTGACGCTGATGACCTTGCCGCCGCGGGCACGACCGTCGTCGCCCGCGGGGATGAAGGCCTTCGTCGCCACGGCGTGGGTCATGAGCCAGGTCCCGTCGAGGTTCAGCCGCGTGACGGTCCGGAAGCCCTTCGGGGTGATCGACTCCGCCGGGGCGAGGAACTGCCCGCCCGCGTTGTTCAGGAGGGTGTCGATGCGTCCGTGCTGCTCGAGCGCCCAGTCGACGAACGCGGCGACGTCGTCCTCCTCGCGGATGTCGCAGACCCGGGCGCGACAGCGCTCGCCGGCCAGCGCGACGGTCTCCTCCAGCGGCTCGGGCCGGCGCCCGCAGACGACGACCTCGGCTCCCAGCGCGACGAGCTCCAGCGCGGCGGCCCGGCCCAGGCCCGTCCCGCCGCCGGAGACGACGACCACCTGCCCCGCGAGGAGATCGGGGGCGAAGATCCGGGAGGGCGCGACCATGGCCAGGAGCCTCGCACGCGCGCGCGACGCCCGTGGCCCGATCCGGCACAAGCTCGCGCGCCCGACGGTGGGCCTCACCCAAGGCGCGTCCGCCGGGCGCGGGAGCGGCGGCCGTCGGACGGCCGGGCCGGTCCGCCGCCGCCGTCCTCGGGACGCCGAGCCGCCGCTTCCGTGCCGCTGTATCCCTGTTGGAAGAGCGCGGCATGTGGCATGTTTTGACGGATGCATTGGTTGCAGCAAAGGCCGAGCTCGAAAAGCCCATGGAGGAGCAGCAAAATGCTGCGAAAGCGGTGTATGCGCCCTTTACGGCGGAGGAAATTTCGGAACGAATTGCCCAAATGCTCACCCCCACCGGCGTCAAAGCCGAAGTGAAGGTCATCTACCAGACCATCGAAGACCTGCATGCGTCTTGCCCCGAAAACCTCGGCGACTGGTATTTCACCGGCAACTATCCTACCCCTGGCGGCACACGCGTCGCCAACCGCGCCTTCGTGAACTACATGGAGGGCAGCAATGCGCGGGCGTACTGAGGCTTGAGGGCTTGAGGGCTTGAGGGCTTGGTAAGTCAACGGAAAGTC
>JALRCL010000953.1 GCA_023268575.1 Patulibacter sp. | reverse complement strand
GTCATGACGCAGCGGACCGTGCGCTCCTCGACCTCCAGCAGCGCGTCGCCGATCCGCAGCCGCCGGCCCGGCCAGTCGTTCTCGGGGAAGCCGGGGCCGTCGAGGGCCAGGACGACGTTCGGGCGCAGGCGCCGGGCGTCGAGCGGCGCGCCGTCGGCCCCGGCCAGGGACGCGAGCGTCGCGGTCGTGACGACGTGGAGCTGGACGGAGTCGTGGTGCCGGCCCCAGCGCCGCCCGCCGTCGCCGTGGTCGAGCCGCAGGTCCTCGCCGAGCAGCGCCGAGAGCCGCTCGTCGGCCTCCGGGGTCCCGGCGGTCACCTCGGCCCCGTCGGGCAGGCCGACGGCAACGACCTCGCGCGCACCGGGCTCCAGCGCGGCGGAGGCCGCGCGGACGGGGGCGCTCTCGCCGGGCTCGGCGACCGTCCGCACGGGCAGGTCGAGCAGCCCGTCGAAGAGCCGCCAGCGTCCGCGGTTCGTCTTCGCCGACGCCCAACGGTCCTCGCCGTCCAGCAGCGCCCAGGCGCGGTCGCCGGCGACGCCCGCGGGGCCGACCCAGGCGCGGCGCAGCGGCTCGCCGGCCATCGACTTCACCGGATAGCGCCAGAGCTCCGCGACCGTGCCGACCGCCGTCATGCGACCAGCGTACGGGTCGCGGGGCCCGGGTCCGCGGCGGTCGGCCCCGGGCGGGGCAGCGGACCGGCGACACCTCCCGACCAGGTGGTCCGCCGACGGATTCTGACGGACCGGCGCGCCCTTCGCGGGCCGGCGGCGGGGGCCGTACGATGATCCGCCCCGGTGATGCTCCTGCTCATCGTGCTCGGCGCCGCGGCGCTCGTGGCGCCACCGCTCGTCTCCCGGCTCGGCCCGCGGGCGTTCTGGGTGCTCGCGCTCGCGCCCGCCGCGGCCGCCGTCTGGCTCGCCGCCCGCGCCTCGGGCGTCGCCGGCGGGACGGTCCACGAGGAGGTCCATCCGTGGGTCTCGACGCTGCAGCTCGAGCTCGCGTTCCGCCTCGACCCGCTCTCGCTCGTGCTCGCCCTCGTGGCCACGGCGATCGGTGCGCTCGTCCTCGTCTACTGCCGCAGCTACTTCGACGCCGACGAGCAGGGACTCGGGCGCTTCGCCGCGGTCCTCACGGGGTTCGCCGGCGCGATGCTCGGCCTCGTCCTCGCCGACGACCTGCTGCTCCTCTACGTCTTCTGGGAGCTCACGACCGTCCTGTCGTTCCTGCTCATCGGGCACGCGAGCGACAAGGACGGCGCCCGCCGCGCCGCGCTCGACGCGCTGATCGTCACGACGGTCGGCGGCCTGGCGATGCTCGTCGGCGCGGTGATGATCGGCGAGGCCGCCGGGACCTACCGGATCTCGGAGATCGTCGCGCACCCGCCGAGCGGCGTCGAGGTCGAGATCGGCGTCGCGCTGCTGCTCGTCGGCGCGGTCTCGAAGTCGGCGCTCGTGCCGTTCCACTTCTGGCTGCCGGCGGCGATGGCCGCCCCGACGCCGGTCAGCGCGTACCTCCACGCCGCGGCGATGGTGAAGGCCGGCGTCTACCTCGTCGCCCGGTTCGCGCCCGCCTTCCACCACCTGGTCAGCTGGCAGATCCTCGTCCTCGGGCTCGGCCTGACGACGATGATCGTCGGCGGCGTCCGCGCGCTGCGTCAGCACGACCTGAAGCTCCTGCTCGCCTTCGGCACCGTGAGCCAGCTCGGGCTGCTGATCGCCGTGCTCGGCACCGGGACCCAGGCGGCGGCGATCGCCGGCATGGCGATGCTCGTGGCCCACGCGCTCTACAAGGCGTCGCTCTTCCTCGTCGTCGGGATCGTCGACAAGCTCACCGGCACGCGCGACGTGCGCGTGCTCTCCGGCCTCGGCCGGCGTCACCCGTGGCTCGCGGCGACCGGCGTGCTCGCGGCGGCGTCGATGGCGGGCGTCCCGCTGCTCGCGGGGTTCGCGGCGAAGGAGTCGGTCTTCTACGCGTACGTGAAGGGCGACGTCTGGGACTCGCTGATCCTCGCCGCCCTCGTCGCCGGGGCGATCCTCCCCGTCGCCTACGCCGCGCGCTCTCGGTCAGCCGTGCGACATGGCGTTCGAGCAGCGCGATGCCGTTCAGCGGATCGAACGCCATCGTCTCGACCAGATCGAAGCGCGCCGGCGGCAGGTCGAGGAAGCGCGCCTTGGCAAGACATTCGCAC
>JALRCL010000401.1 GCA_023268575.1 Patulibacter sp. | reverse complement strand
GGGCGCCGCGGCTGATCGAGGAGCTCGACGCGGCGACCGCGCTCGCCCACGCCGACGGCGTGGAGCTCGTCGCCGACGTCGGCGACCTCGAGGGCCTGCCGCGCGCGGTCGAGGCGGCGCTCGGCTGGGCGCTGCGCGAGGCCGTCAGCAACGTCCTGCGCCACGCCGCGGCCGGTCGCGCGACGGTGCGGATCGCCACGAACGACCGCGACGCCGTGCTCGAGGTCGTCGACGACGGGCGCGGACCGGCCGCCGGCGGGCACCGGGCCGGGGAGGCCGGTGGCTCGGGGCTGCCCGGCGTCCGCGAGCGCGTGGCGGCGCTCGACGGCGAGGTCGCGACCGGCACGGCGCCCGGGACCGGCGGCTTCCGGCTCGCGGTGCGGGTGCCGCTCGTGCTGGCGCCCGGCGGCACGTCGGCGGACGCGCACGATCTCGCGGGCCGCCGCCTGCCGGCCCGCGACCGGCCGGGCCCCACTGCGCCGGCGCGCCCCTCGGGGGCGCCCTCGTGATCTCCGTCCTGCTCGTCGAGGACCAGGCGATGGTCCGCGGGGCCCTCGCGGCGCTGCTGGCGCTGCACCCCGACCTCGAGATCGCGGGCGAGGCGGGAAGCGCCGAGGAGGCGCTCGACCTCCTGCAGGGCCGCCCGGTCGACGTCGTGCTCGTCGACGTCCAGCTGCCGGGCATGAGCGGCATCGAGCTCGTCGGCCGGCTGGCGGCGGAGCACCCGGCGTCGCGGGCGCTCGTGCTGACGACCTTCGCCCGTCCCGGCTACGCGCGGCGGGCGCTGGAGGCCGGCGCCCGCGGGTTCCTCCTGAAGGACGCCCCGGCCGATCGCCTCGCCGTCGCGATCCGGCGCGTCCACGGCGGGGAGCGGGTGATCGCCCCCGAGCTCGCGATCGACGCGATGACCGACGGCGCCAGTCCCTTGACCGCGCGCGAGGCCGAGGTCCTGCGCGCGGCGCGCGTCCACGGCACGGTCGCGGAGATCGCCGACGCGCTGCACCTCGCCCCGGGCACCGTGCGCAACCACCTCTCGGCCGCGATCGGCAAGGTCGGTGGACGGACGCGGGCGGAGGCCGTCCGGCGCGCCGACGAGCAGGGCTGGCTCTAGTCGCGGCCGGTCCCGCGTCCGCCCCGGGCCGGAGCCACGAGGTCCCGGCCGGCGCACCGGCGTCCGCCGGGCGGTGCCGAGGCCCGCGCGTCGCGTCGCCCGCGGCGCTGTCAGGATCAGGCCGATGCGGATGCACGCGCTGCGGGGAGCGATCTCGGTCGAGGCCGACGACGCCGAGGAGATCCTCGCCCGCACGACCGAGCTCATGCGCGAGCTGCTGGACCGCAACGCGCTGCGGCCCGAGGAGCTCGTGAGCTGCCTCTTCACGATGACGCCCGACCTGCGCGCGGCCTTCCCGGCCGCCGCGGCCCGGCAGATGGGCTTCGACCAGGTCCCGCTGATGTGCGCGGTGGAGATCGACGTCCCCGGCGCGCTGCCGCAGATCATCCGCGTGCTCGTGCACTACCAGCGGGCGGACGAGGACCACCGCGCTCAGCACGTCTACCTCGGTCGCGCGAAGGCGCTGCGCGCCGACCTCACGAGCGCGCAGTAGCCCGGCCGTCGGGACCACGGGCGGCCGGCGGCCCCGCCGACCGACGCGCGCCGCGGCCCGGTACCGCCGGTCCCCTACGCTGGCGCGCATGCGCTCGATCGTCGAGGCCTACCTCTCCGACGTCCACGCCGCCCTGCGCGATGAGCGCGGGGGCGGGGTCGCCGACTACATCCCGGAGCTCGCGGCCGTCCCCGACGACGACTTCGCGATCGCGCTCTGCACGACCGACGG
>JALRCL010000400.1 GCA_023268575.1 Patulibacter sp. | reverse complement strand
CGGCGGCGCGGGACGCTTGGCGCCTCGGCGTCCCACCCCGCGCGCGGTCCCCGGCCCTCAGGCGGCCCAGGCGAGGATCGCCGGGTTGCGGCGACGCTCGCGACCGATCGTGGACGGCTCGCCGTGGCCCGGGCGCAGCTGCGTCTCGTCGGGCAGCTCGAGCAGGACGTCGAGGACCGAGGTGCGGAGGTCGTCCTCGTCCGTCGCCCCCGGCCCGTCGAGGCCCCCGACGGCGTCGCGGTAGAGCGTGTCGCCGCTGAAGACCTGGCCGTGGCCGTGGAAGCTCAGCGAGCCGGCGGTGTGCCCGGGGGTGCCGAGCGCGCGCAGCTGCAGGTCGCCGATCCGCAGGAGGTCGCCGGGCTCGACGACGTCGGTGATCCCCGCCACGAGCGCTGCGGCCGGCTCCCGCTCGGCCGGGTGCAGCAGCACGTCGATCGGCCCGACGCGGTCCAGCAGGTCCTCGAGCCCCGCCACGTGGTCCCAGTGGTGGTGCGTGATGAGGACCGCCGCCGGTTCCATCCCGTGACGGGCAGCGGCGGCCGTCGTCTCGCGCGCGGCCGCGCCCGGGTCGATGACGACGCACGGCCCACCGGGCTCCCCGAGGAGGTACGCGTTGCTCTGCTCCCAGCGCCCGACGATCCGCTCGACGACGACGTCCATGGCCCGATCGTCGCATCCCGGCGCGGCCGGTTCTCCGCTCGGCCACCGCACCGGCCGCGGCGTGGACTAGCGTGGGCGCCGATGGCCAGCCTGCTGCACACCTGCTACCGGATCGGCGACATCGACCGGTCCGTCGCCTTCTACGAGGCGCTCGGCTTCGAGGAGCTCCGGCGGATGCCGATCCGCGACGAGGCGATCAACGTCTTCATGGGCCTGCCGGGCGACGGCCCGCGCCTGGAGCTCACGTACAACCACGGCGTCACGGCGTACGAGCTCGGCACCGGCTACGGCCACATCGCCGTGTCCGTTCCGGACATGGACGCCGCGCTGCGCGAGCTCGCCGAGCAGGGCATCGAGCCGGAGAAGCCGCCCTACCGCGTGCGCGAGGGCGGGTCGCTGCTGTGCTTCGTGCGCGACCCCGACGGCTACCGGATCGAGCTGATCGAGAAGGCTGGGCAGTGAGGCCCCGCCGGGCCGTCGTCGACCTCGGCTCGAACACCTTCCGGATGGTCGTCTTCGCCGTCGACGAGACGGTGGCGACGACGCGGCTGCCCGGCGGCGCCTGGCGGCAGACCGCCGAGCTCTACGAGCCGGTCCGGATCGGCGCGGAGCTCGGGCCGGACGGGGAGCTGCAACCACGGGCCCTGCGGCGCGCGCTGATCGCGCTGCAGCTCTTCGACCACTTCTGCCGCTCGCACGACCTGCCGACGGCGCGGATCGACGCCGTCGCCACGAGCGCGATCCGCGAGGCGCCCAACCAGGACGCGCTGCTGGACCGCACCCGCGAGAGCACCGTCCTGCACCCGCGGGTGCTGAGCCGCGAGCAGGAGGCCGGCTACGGCTACCTCGCCGCGGTCAACTCGACGACGCTCGCCGACGGCGGCGTCCTGGACATCGGCGGCGGCTCGCTGCAGCTCGTGCGCACCCGCGACCGCCTGCCGCGCGAGGCCCGCTCGTGGACGCTCGGCGCCGTCCGGACGACGGAGCGGTTCCTCGACGACGACGGGCCCGCGTCGCGGTCGGCGCTGCGCGCCCTGCGCCGCCACGTCGAGTCCGAGCTCGCGGAGGCGCCGTGGGTCGCCGACCTCGGGGACCGGCTCGTCGGGGTCGGCGGTGCGGTGCGCAACCTCGCCGCCGCGATCCAGCACCGCGACGGCACGACCGACCTCGGCGTCCAGGGCGTGCGGGTGACCCGCGAGGCGCTCGGCGGGCTCGTCGAGGAGCTCGCCGCGCTGCCTCCGGCGGAGCGCCGCCAGGTCGGTGGGATCAAGCCCTCGCGCGCCGACGTGATCCTCGCGGCGGCGGTCACGATCGAGACGGTCCTGCGCGTCACCGGCGTCGACGCCGTCGAGGCGACGGAGTTCGGCCTGCGCGAGGGCGTCTTCCTGGCGCGCCACCTCACGCAGGCGACGACCGGCGGCGACGGCCACGACCCGCTCGAGCTCGGCACGGCCGCCCTCTACCCCGACGTCCGCGACGCGGCGGTG
>JALRCL010000396.1 GCA_023268575.1 Patulibacter sp. | reverse complement strand
GCAGGCCCACCGACCCGGGCTGGTCGTTGACGAAGGCGCGGCTGCGGCCGTCCGCGCCGGTCGTCGCGTCGAGCCGCACGACCTCGCCGCCGCGGAACTCGACCTCGATCCCGTCGACGGTCGTGCCGCCGAGGGTCAGCGGCTTCGTCGCTCGCACCACCCCGTCGACCCGCGCCGGGTCGGGGGTCGTGAAGACCTCCTCGGTCGGGACGTTCGCCTGGTGCGTGATCCCGCCCACGGTGTCCATCCCCGCGGCGATGAACCGCGACGAGGGCAGCAGCCCGACGGTGAGGTCCGTCCCCGGGCCCTCGAGCCGGATCGCGTCGAGTCGCCGGGCGTTCAGGCGCTCGGCGTTCGCCTGCAGCTCGTCGGAGCGGGCGCGCCAGGCGGCGACCGGGTCGGGCTCGTCGAGCCGGCACACGACGCGGATGTCCGCCTCGAGCCGGCGCAGCGCCTCGGCCGGGTCGAGCCCGGGGAAGACCTGCTGCGCCCAGCCGACGCTCGGCGCCGGGACGACCGTCCAGTTCAGCTCGCGGCGGTTGATGACCTCCGCGGTCTGCTTCAGGGCCGGGAGCTGATCGCGGCCGACGCGGGCGGGGTCGATGTCCGCGAAGACGCCGGGCCGGACCTGGCCGGTGAGCGAGATGTTCGCCGCTCGCTCGCGGCCGAGCGTCTCGATCCGGTCCCCGAGCCACGGCGGGACGACGTCGAGGTCCTCGTCGGAGGAGTGCAGCAGCCGCTCGCGCTTCACGAGCGGGTCGAACCAGGCGACGTCGACGAACCGCGCCCCGGCCGCGTAGGCGGCGCCGGCGATCGCGCGCGCGAGCGGCTCGTGGCCGCCGACCTGGGCGCTGATGGACACGAACTGCCCGCGCTGGACGTTCGCGCCGGCGTGGACCGCCAGCGCGGCGAGGCGCTGCAGCAGGTCGGCGTCGGGGGTCGGCTCGGTCGTGCTCATCGCCGGTCACGCTAGTGGACGGCGGGGACCGCGTCGCAACGGGCCGACCCGGCGGCGTTCCCGGGCCGGGGGAGGGTTAGGCTTGCCGTCGTGAGCCCGTCGGCGACGCCCCCCACGACCGCCGTCGAGGACTACCTGAAGGCGGTCTTCGCGCTCGAGTCGCGCCTCGGCGGCGCGGTGCCGACGACGGCCCTCGCGGAGCGGCTCGGCATCACCCCCGGCGCGGTGTCGGCGATGCTCCGGCGCCTCCACGACCTCGGCCTGCTGGACCACGAGCCCTACCGGGGCGTCCAGCTCACCGAGGAGGGCCGGCGCGTGGCGCTGCGCACGCTCCGCAACCACCGGCTGCTGGAGCTCTTCCTCGTCGAGGTCCTCGACGTGCCGTGGGACCGCGTCCACGACGAGGCCGAGCGGCTCGAGCACGCGCTGAGCGACGACCTCGCGGAGCGGATCTCGGCGAAGCTCGGCCACCCGCAGTTCGACCCGCACGGCGACCCGATCCCCACGCAGCAGCTCGAGATGACCGAGCAGCGCACGCGGCGACTCTCCGACGTCGAGGTCGGCGACGAGGTCCAGTTCGTCCGGGTCTCGGACGCCGACCCGGCGATGCTCCGCTTCCTCGCCGCCCGCGGGATCACCCCCGGCGTGACCCTGACGCTCACCGACCGCCAGCCGTTCGGGGGCCCGCTGACCGTGCGCCTCGACGACGCGGACCACCCGCTCGGCCCGCAGCTCGCCGCCGCGATGCGGGTGAGCTAGGGCGCGGGCCCCAGCCCGTGCGTCAGCCGTCACGACCGTCGGGCACGGCTCGGTGCCCGAGGTGGTCGATCCAGTGGTGGGATCAGTGCCGGGGACTGTGTCGGGATCGGTGCCGGGATCGGTGTCGGGATCGGGTGTCGTGGAGCCGCCTCCGGTGCCTCCGCCGGAATTTCCGGGCG
>JALRCL010000384.1 GCA_023268575.1 Patulibacter sp. | reverse complement strand
TTGCCGCTGTCACGACCGTCGATGCCGACCGGGACGATGTCGAGCGTCGTCGATGCGCGTGCGCCGCCGCGGCCCTCGCCGCGCCGGTCGTAGCTCACCCGCAGGGTCGAGGGCGCCCTCCCGGACGCGCCGTCGTAGACGAAGGGCTCCGACCGGATCTCGATCGTCCCGCCGCCGACGCCCAGCACCGGACCGGAGACGTCCATCCCGACGAGGTCGGAGGCGCCCCCGATGGGGTTCGCCGGGCGGCCCGACGAGCAGAGCAGGACGCAGGCGTCCGGGGCGAAGGTGCCGGTCATCAGCGGCGCCCCGAGGTACAGCGTGTCGCCCGTGGTCGCGCGGGCGCCGGCCCCGTCGGCGACGGCGGGGCTCGCGGCGATCCCGAGCACCGCCGCGGTGGTGGCGATCCCGGTGATCGCGCTCGTGGTCCTGTGCTGCACGTCGGCCGTCCCCTCGCTGCTGGCTCTCACGGTCCGCGCGCCAGGCTAACGCGCCCCGCCCCACGCGGCCGCCACTGCGGCGCCGTCCGTCCACCGGTGGCCGCTCCGGGCTCCGCCGAACGTCGACGGCCGGCGAGGCGCAGCGCGGGCGCGGCGCCGTCCGCCCGGACCACCATCGCGTGGCGGACGCGGTGGCGGACCGCTGGTCAGGGACGAGGATCCGCGACCCGGCGCTCGCGCGCCCCGGATCGCGTCGAGCTCAGGCGCAGGCGGCGCGGCCGGCGCGCGGGGTCGTCGCGGTCGGCACGAGCCGCAGCGCGATCGTGCGCGAGCGCGCCTTCGGCACCGGGAACGACACGAGCGCGACCTTGCGCGTCTGGGGCGACGTCGGTCCGCCGCTGACGCTCGCGAGCCGCACGCGGGCGTCCGGCGGCAGCCGGCAGAGCGCCGCGCGGTAGCCGCCGACGGCGGACGAGAGCAGCACCGAGCGCGCACCGGCGAGCCGCGTCCAGCGGCCGCCGAGCGCGCCGCCCCCGCCGCCCGTGCGCACCAGGCGGGCGCTGGCGCCCGCGCCCCACAGCGGCAGGCGGACCGTCGCGGTCGCGGCGTCGGTGGCGCGCACGGTCCGGGTCACGAGGATCGAGTTGCGCGCGAAGCTCGTCGTGACCGTCGCACGGCCGCCGGCGGTGGCGACCGTGGCGCGCGCGACGAGATCGCGCGTGAACGTCCCGCGCAGGTCGACCTTCCCGGCCCGGCGGACGGCGAGGCGCGTCGTCCCGCGGCGTGCCGCCACGAGCCCGGGCTGCGTGTCCAGCAGCAGCCGGCCGCCGCGGACGAGGTCGAGCCCGAACGCGGCGCGGCCGCTGCCGCCGAGGCCCGAGACCGGGTCGCCGTCGCCGGAGAGCAGCCGGGCCAGCTCGACGCCGCCGTAGTCGTCGGTCGGGTGGCGCAGGAGGATCGCGGTCGAGTACGCCGGGGAGGAGACCGCCAGGCGCGGCACGTCCGGGTCGTAGGCGAACCACGGCCGCGGGGTGCTCACGGTGCCCGAGCCGGCGCGCTCCTGCGCGAGACGGGCGGCGTGCGCCGCCATCCGCGACGCGGTGAAGACCGGGTCCTGGACCGGCGCGCCGTCGCGCCCGCGCACGCCCCACAGCTGGCTGGGCAGGCGCCCGCCGTTCTGCGCGGCGAGGTGCTCGTAGGTCTCCAGGCCGCGGTCCGCGACGTACGTCGCGAGCTGGCGCTGGCGCGGCACCGCGGCGAGCCGGCCGGCGGTGAGCATCGTCTCCAGGCCCTGCTGGGCGAAGCCCCAGTAGCGGGCGAGGTGCCAGCGGCGGGTGCCGAGGCTCGTGTCCCAGTTCAGGTAGCCCGCGTGCGTCCAGTCGCCGAAGAGCGCGCGCTGGGACCACTGGCGCAGGGTCGCCTCCTCGGCGGCGGGCAGGCGCTCCATGCCCTGCTCGACCGCCCAGTCGTAGTGCTGCAGGCCCGAGACGACGAGGCTCTCGTACTCGGGCGAGGAGAGCAGCGCCGCGCCGCGAGCGGCGGACGCGCGCGGCGCGTAGATGAGCCCCATGCCCTCGTTGAGGTACGACGTGCGCCCGGCCTGCAGCGGGCTCCGCGCCCCGCGGGCGAAGCGCTGGAGTTGCAGCCGGTAGTCGGCGAGGAACGAGGGGTTCCCGGTGACGCGCGCCGCGAACGCGTCGAGGTCCGCGTGCCAGTTGAACTGCGTCAGCAGCATCGCGGGGTAGCGGAAGAAGCTCGAGGCGGCGACGGCCGAGATCACCTCGGGGATCCGGCGGCGCAGGTCGTCGGGCAGGCCGACGACGTCGCGGGCCTCCCACGCGGCGACGAGCGCCTCGGCGATCTGCGGGTCGATCGCCACGTGCTGCCCGCCGACGCGCTGCGTCGAGGCGGTCCAGCCGGGCACGTGCCCCTGCCCGGGCGGCTGGGGGTAGGGCGGCTCGAGGTAGGCCGGGAACGACGTCAGCGCGCGCGCGAGCGCGATCACGCGATCGTCGCGGCGACTCGGTCCCCGGTGCCCCGCGCTCGCGGCGAGCGCGTGCGTCGTGAGCATGTTCGCGTCGAGCCGCGCGTCGTCGAGGCTCTGCACCGGCAGGTAGACCCCGTGCGTGGCGTCCCACGTCGGCTCGACATCGGCCTGCCGGCGGTCGACGAACGCCCAGTAGTCGGCGGTCGTCCGGACGGCGGCTGACGCCGGGGCGGCGCCGGCCGCCAGTCCGGTGCCGGCGAGCGCGCCGACCACGAGACCCGCCGCGAGCCGCCGGCGGACCCGGGCCGCGCGGGGGCGCCCCGTCACGCGGCGACGTCCTCGAGCAGCTCGGTGTCGGCGTCGGCGTAGGGCGGTGCGCAGCAGCAGAGGATCGCCAGCTCCTCGTCGCCGGTGTTCGTGAGCTTGTGGGCGGCACCCGGCGGGATCACGACGCAGTCGCCGACGCGCAGGTCGCGCTCCTCGTCGTCGATCCGCATCCGGCCACGGCCGCGGGTGACGTAGTACAGCTCCTCCGCCACGTGGTGGCGATGGGCGGTCGTGGCACCGCCGACGGGGATCGTCGCCTCGGCGAGGGACTGGTTGGCCGTGGGCAGGGAGACCGGACCCGCGAGCTCGCGGATCGTCGACCCGTCGAGCGTCGTGAACGGCTCGGCGTCGGCGTAGGGCGGCGCGCAGCAGCAGAGGATCGCCAGCTCCTCGTCGCCGGTGTTCGTGAGCTTGTGTGCGGCGCCGGGCGGGATGACGACGCAATCGCCGACCCGGACGTCGCGCTCCTCGTCCTCGATCCGCATCCGGCCGCGCCCGCGGGTGACGTAGTACAGCT
>JALRCL010000311.1 GCA_023268575.1 Patulibacter sp. | reverse complement strand
GGGCCACGTCAGCGAAGGGGCGCGACAACTCGGCGACCTTGTCGTTGAGTCGCTCGGCATCATCGAGAAGCGCTGGGAGGATCCCAACGCGATGACCGGCGTGCCGACCGGGTTCGCCAAGCTCGACGAACTGCTCCTCGGTCTGCAACCTGGTGCACTGCATGTAATCGGCGCACGCCCCGGCATGGGCAAGAGCGCGCTCGCGCTCAATGTGGCGGTCAACGTGGCCCGTTCGACGATGCGACCAGTCGTGTTTTTCAGCCTCGAAATGAGCGCCTACGAACTCTCCCAACGCGTGCTGGCGAGCGAGGCGAGCGTGCCGTCGGAGGTGTTGCGTGGTGCCGCGCCCAACGAACGCCAGTGGACCGAGATTGGTCGCGCTGTCGGACGTCTCGACATCCCGCTCATCATCGACGACTCGCCGATGACCTCGGTCGGTTCGATGCGCGCACGCGCCCGGCGCGTGCGGCTCGCCCACGGCGACTTGGCGCTCATCGTCATCGACTACCTGCAACTCATGGGCGGTGACGCGAAGGTGGAGAACCGCCAACTCGAGGTCAGCGATATCAGCCGCAACCTGAAGCTGATGGCCCGCGAGTTCAACGTGCCGATCATCGCGCTCAGCCAGTTGAGCCGCAACTTGGAGAACCGCGGCGACAAGAAGCCGAACCTCTCCGACTTGCGTGTGTCGGGCGCCATCGAGCAGGACGCCGACGTGGTCATGTTCATCTACCGCGGCGATGCTGCCGGTGACTCTGCGGCCGTGCGCGGCAGCGCCGACCTGATCGTCGCCAAGCATCGCGCCGGTCGCACCGACACGGTGAAACTGGCGTGGATCGAACCGTTCACCCGCTTCGAGAACTATTTCGAAGGCACGACCCCGACCAGCATCTAGGCGCGACGATGTTCCTCGGCGAAGACCTGCTCGCGTGGATGGTGCTCGCCTTTGGCGGGGCGATGTTCGTCGGCAACGCGGCGGCGCTCGCCCGGCCGCGCTCCGCGCCGCGCTGGCCACCCTGTAGACGACCCCGGAAGGAATCCCCATGCCGCACGTGAAATACCGCTCCCCGTCGATCGCCCCCGCCTACACCGGACGGCTCTCCACCGACCCGATCCCGTCGCTGCGGCTGCCCGATGAGGCCATGGAACCCGCTGCGGCATACCGGTTCATCCACGACGAACTCATGCTCGACGGCAGCTCACGGCTGAACCTGGCCACCTTCGTCACGACCTGGATGGACCCCGAGGCCGAGAAGCTGATGGCCGAGACCTTCGACAAGAACATGATCGACAAGGACGAGTACCCGCAGACCGCGGAGCTCGAGGCCCGCTGCGTCGCGATGCTCGGCCGCCTGTGGAACGCCCCGTCGCGGGACGACGAGGCGGCCGCCTCGCCGCCGGCGACGACCGGCGCGACGACCGCCGTGGGCTGCTCGACGACCGGCTCCAGCGAGGCGGCGATGCTCGCGGGGCTCGCGCTGAAGCGCCGGTGGGAGGCCCGCCGGCGCGCCGCGGGCGAGCCGACCGATCGCCCGAACATCGTGATGGGCGCCAACGTCCAGGTCTGCTGGGAGAAGTTCGCCCGCTACTGGGACGTCGAGCCGCGCCTCGTGCCGATGGAGGGCGAGCGCTTCCACCTCGACGCGCCGACGGCGGTCGAGCGCTGCGACGAGCGCACGATCGGCGTCGTCGGCATCCTCGGGTCGACGTTCGACGGCTCCTACGAGCCGATCGCCGACATCGCCGCGGCGCTCGACGACCTGCAGCAGCGCACGGGCCTCGACGTCCCGCTGCACGTCGACGCCGCATCGGGCGGGTTCGTCGCGCCGTTCCTCGACGAGGAGCTCGTCTGGGACTTCCGGCTGCCGCGCGTGGCGTCGATCAACGCATCGGGCCACAAGTACGGGCTCGTCTATCCCGGCGTCGGCTGGGCGCTCTGGCGCGATCCCGCGATGTTGCCCGAGGAGCTCGTCTTCCACGTGAGCTACCTCGGCGGCGACATGCCGACGTTCGCACTGAACTTCTCGCGCCCGGGCGCGCAGGTCGTCGCCCAGTACTTCCAGTTCCTGCGCCTGGGCATCGACGGCTACCGGCGGGTCCAGCAGGGCTCGCGCGACACGGCGATCCGCCTCGCCGACGGGCTCGAGGCGACCGGCGCGTTCCGGCCGCTGACGCGGGGCGACGAGCTGCCGGTGTTCGCCGTGACGCTCGCCGACGACGTCGATGCCTTCTCGGTCTACGACGTCTCGGCGACGCTGCGCGAGCGCGGCTGGCTCGTCCCGGCGTACCCGTTCGTCGAGGCCCGCGAGGATCTGCACGTCCTGCGCATCGTGGTGCGCAACGGCTTCAGCGACGACCTCGCCGACCTGCTGCTCGCCGACGTCCGTCGGGCCCTCGCCCGCCTGGCGCGGCAGCCCGCCCCGGTCCGCGGTGCCGAGCACGCCGACTTCTCCCACGGGGCGCACCGCCAAGCCGGCACGCGCCGCGGCGACTGACGCGCCGTTCGGCGGGCCGCTCGTCCGTCAGCGCGTGGGGAGCGGTCGGGCCGCGACCTCGGCGGCCTCTGCCGGTGCGACCCCGAGCATCCGCAGGACGCCGGCGGCATGCGCCTGCTCGGCCTCCGGGCCGGCGGTGCGCTCCAGCACGGCCCGCATCACGCCCAGGAGCGCGCCGCCGCTGGCGAAGAGCGTCGTCGTGAGGTCGTCGACGCGGAAGCGCCCGGCGTCGATGCCGGCCGCGAGATCGCGCGTCGCCCGCGCCCCGAGGGTGCGGCGCATCACGTCGTGCGAGGCGTCCAGGCGCACGAGCAGCCACGCCCAGAGCGGGTCGGCGGCGGCGAGGCGCACGAAGTAGCGGTGCGCGATCGCGACGACCTCCGCCGGGTCGTCGAGGCCGTCGGTCAGCCCGTCGACCGCCGATCCGTGCTCCTCGACGGCCTGCTCGATGACCGCCTCGACCACCGCCTCCTTCGAGTCGAAGTGGTTGTAGAAGGAGCCGAATCCGACGTCCGCCCGGTCGGTGATCTCGTTGATCCGGGTCACCTCGACGCCCTGCTCCGCGAACAGCGCGCGGGCCGCGGCGAGGAGCTTCGCCCGGGTCTCCTCGCGTCGCCGTGCGGTCCGGGTCGTCGCCATGCCCGAACGGTATCAGCGTCGATCGTGAAGTCAGAATTGACAACTTCATCAGATGTGACGTACGGTGCCGCCATGACCACCGAGCACCCCGTCCCGAGCGAGGCCTGAGCGATGCTGCTGCGCACGACCCCCAGCGGGCCGGCGGTCCACGACGCGGCCAGCGACCGGTGGCTCGACGTCGGCCGCCTGCTGGGCGCCGACCCGGTCCCGGACCTCGTGGGGCTGCTGGGCGACGACGCGCGGCGCGCGGCGATCGAGGCCGCGCTGCCGGAGGCGTCGAATGCGGACGAGGTCGATCCGTCGACCGCCGGCCTGCCGTTCGCCACGCGCTCGATGCGGGCGTTCATGGTCTACCCGAGCCATCTCGAGCAGTCGGCCCGGATGCTCGTCCGGCGGTTCTTCCCGGCGCCGCAGGCCCGCGCCGTGGCGACCTTCGAGCGGGTCACCGGCCGGACGTTCCCGAAGCTCAAGCCGAACGCCGCCTTCTGGGCGGCGCCGCCGATGTACGTCGGCAACCACGCGGCGATGCTGCCCGACGGTCGCGAGGTCTGGTGGCCCTCGTACACGCGCTTCCTCGACTTCGAGCTCGAGCTCGCGTGCGTCCTGGCGCACCCCCTCTCCGACGCCACGCCCGAGGAGGCCCGCGCCGCGATCGGCGGCTGGCTCGTGCTCAACGACTGGAGCGCGCGCGACGTCCAGGCGCAGGACGCCCGCACCAGCGTCTTCGGGCCGGTCGTGAAGTCCAAGACGTTCGCGAACTCGATCGGCGCCGACGTCCTCACCGCCGACGCGCTGCCGGACTGGAAGGCCGTCACCGGTCGCGTCCTCGTGGACGGCGAGCTCTGGTGCGAGGGCTCGACCGCCGACGCCGCCTGGGACATCGGCGACATGCTCGCCCACGCGTCGAAGGGGGAGTACCTCGACGCCGGCGACGTCGTCTCGACCGGCACGATGCCGGGCTGCTGCGGCCTGGAGCTCGACCGCTGGGTCCGGGCCGGGCAGACGGTGCGGATGGAGATCGACGGCATCGGGTCGCTCACGACGCCGATCTCCGCCGACGCGACGCCCGCCTCGGTGCTCGGCCGGCGATGAGCGACGCCGTCGACTGCGACGTGGTGCTCGTCGGGCTCGGTCCCGTCGGCGGCCTGCTCGCCAACCACCTCGGCGCGGCGGGGCTCTCCGTGATCGCGGTCGACGAGGCGCCCGGGACCTACGAGCTGCCGCGGGCCGCCGTCCTCGACGACGAGGTCCTGCGGATCTTCCAGGCGGTCGGGCTCGACGACGCAGTGCTGCGCGACGCGCAGCCGCAGCGGCGGATCACCTACGTCACCCAGCACGGCCGGGCGATCGACATCCTCCGCCCGGACCACGGCGAGCAGGGCCAGCCCCGGATGGTCTCGATCCACCAGCCGTCGATCGAGCGGCGCCTGCTCGAGGGGCTCGAGCGCTATCCCGACGTCGGCGTGCGCTGGGCCTCGCGCGTCGAGACGGTCGACCGCGCCGCCGAGCACGTCGACGCTTGGGTGCGCCCGGTGGCCGGTGGGCCGCTCGAGCGGCTTCGTGGCCGCTGGCTCGTGGGCTGCGACGGCGGGCGCAGCGGCGTCCGGGCG
>JALRCL010000918.1 GCA_023268575.1 Patulibacter sp. | reverse complement strand
GCCTACCTGATCCCGTTCGGCGGCCTGCTGATGCTGTCGGGCCGGCTCGGCGACCTGCTCGGCCAGCGGCGGATGTTCGTCGGCGGCATGGCCCTGTTCACCGTCGCGTCGCTGCTGTGCGGCCTCGCCGAGAGCCAGGCGATGCTCATCGGCGCCCGCTTCCTCCAGGGCGTCGGCGGCGCGCTGGGCTCCTCGGTGATCCTCGGCATGATCATCACGATGTTCCGCGACCCCCGCATCCAGGGGCGCGCGATCGGCGTGTACTCGTTCGTCGCCTCGGCGGGCGGCTCGATCGGCCTGCTGCTCGGCGGCGTGCTGACCGACATCCTCAGCTGGCACTGGATCTTCTTCGTCAACCTGCCGATCGGCATCGCGACGGTCGTCCTGGCCCTGCGCCTCGTCCCGAACCCCGACGGCCTCGGCCTGCGCGAGCACCGGGTCGACGTGCCCGGCGCGGTCCTGCTGACCGGCGGCCTGATGGTGCTCGCCTACGGGATCATCGGCGCCGAGGACCACGGCTGGGGCGCGACGCAGACGCTCGCGCTGATCGCGGTCGCCATCGCGTCGCTGACGTCCTTCGTCGTGCGTCAGGCGAAGATCTCCCATCCGCTCATGCCGCTGCGGCTCTTCCGCTCGCGCAACGTCACGGGGGCGAACATCGTCCTGCTCGGCGTCCTGTCGGGCATGTTCAGCGTGTTCTTCTTCGGTGCGCGCTACGCCGGCGAGGTGCTCGGCTACAGCCCGATCGAGATCGGCCTCGCGTTCCTGCCGCTGACCGCGCTGATCGGCTTCGCGTCGACGAAGCTCGCCCAGCCGCTGGCCGAGCGCCTGAGCCCGCGCAAGGTGCTCATCGGCGGCCTGGCGACGATCGCCGCCGGCGTGCTGCTCTTCCTGCGCAGCCCGGTCGACGGCACGTACGTCGAGCACGTCCTGCCCTCGATGGTCCTCCTGGGCCTCGGGGCCGGCGTGAGCTTCCCGCAGATCATGGGCCTCGCGATGTCGGGCGTGGAGCCGCAGGACTCGGGCATCGCGTCGGGCGTGGTGAACACGTCGATGCAGGTCGGCGGCGCGATCGCGCTGTCGGTCCTGGCGACGTTCGCCGCCGACCGGACCGCGGCGCGCGTCGCCGACGGCGCGGCCCCGCTCGAGGCGCTGAACGCCGGCTTCCACGTGGCGTACATCATCGCCGCGGCCGTCGTCGTCGCCGCGATCGTCGCCGCCATCACCGTCCTGCGCGAGGAGGACGCCCCGGCGCTGGAGCACGCGCCGGCCGGCGACCGCCCGCGCGCGGGCGCGGCCTCCGCGGAGGCCGCCTGACGGAGCGGTCCGCTCGTCCGCCGATCCGTGCCCCTCGGCATCCGAGGGGCGCGGGGCGGACGGGTGCACCGCCCGCCGGCCGGCTGCACTAGCATCGATCCATGAGCACCTCGACGCCGACCGTCGCGGTGACCGCCGAGGCGCTGAAGCCTCTGCGGGCCGACGCACGTCGCAATCGCGAGCGCGTCCTCGTCGCCGCGCGCGAGGTCTTCGCGGAGCAGGGCACCGACGGCAGCGTCGCGGAGATCGCGCGCCGGGCAGGCGTCGGGGCGGGCACGATCTTCCGGAACTTCCCGACGAAGCGGGACCTCCTGCTCGCGGCGCTCGAGGACAGCCTCGAGGAGATCGTCGGCGCGTTCGACGAGGCCGAGGAGCTCGAGGATCCCTGGGACGCGTTCGTCGTCATGTTCAGCGGCTCCGCCGAGATCCAGGCACGCAACAAGGCCTTCTACGACGCGCTGGGTCCCGAGCTCTTTCGGGAGCCGCGGCTGCCACTTTGGGGCGGAAATGCGCTTGCAATAAACCGCTGACCATTTCCAGCGCTTGCGTGATCGGTATACCGCCGCGCAGCAACATACCCAACGTCTTATAGAAACGCGCCAGCTGATACA
>JALRCL010000180.1 GCA_023268575.1 Patulibacter sp. | reverse complement strand
GCCGAGCCCCGCCGCGACGAGGGCCTCGCGCAACGGCGCCGGGACGTCCTCGGCATCGCGGTCGGGGACCACGAGCGTCTGGTCGCCGGCGAGCTCCACGAGCCGGCGCCGCGCCGCAGCCCGCACGTCGCCCCCCGTGCTCCAGGCGACGATCTCGTGCTTCTCGCGCGAGGGCAGCGAGAGGGAGAGCGAGAGGTGCTCGACGCCGAGGCTCGCGCCGAGGTCGGCCGCGGCGGCGTACGCGGCGCGGTCGAACCCACGGGCGGCCGTCCCCGCGAAGTGCACCGCCCACGCCGCGAGCAGGTCGGTGGCCCGGGCCGTCCCGATCTCCCGCTCCTGGCTCATTCCGGTGAGTTCTACTGGACGCGGGTGGTCGAGCGGGGCGCATCTGGACGCTGCGCCCCCCGACCCGGAGCGTTGGCGTTCGCCTGAACGGGGGTCGTCGCCGTGCCCGGGCGGGGAGCACCGTCCGCCGCGCGTTGCGCCCGCGCGTGCGCAGGAGCGCCCCGCGGGGGCGCCGGGCGAGCGTCCGCGCGACGGTCCGCGCCGCGGGCAGCCGACCCGCACCGTGCGCGGCGCGATCCGGGTCCGCTGAGCGTGGCGGATGGGGGTCGGTGCCCCGTCCGCGCACCCGGCCGGTGCCTCCCGGGTGGCCCGGCGCCCGGCGCTCGCGCGCCCGCCCCGCCACCCGGCGGGTGCGCCCGACGCGCACGGCGGGCGCCGCGCGCGATCGAATAGATTCCGGCGGCCTATGTTCGGGAAGATCCTCATCGCCAACCGTGGAGAGATCGCGATCCGCGTGATGCGCGCCTGCGAGGAGCTGGGGATCAAGACGGTCGCCGTCTACTCCGAGCTCGACCGCGACGCTCTCCACGTCCAGCGCGCGGACGAGGCGTACCTGCTGGGTCCGGCCGAGGCGGCCAAGAGCTACCTCAACGTCGACAAGATCGTCGAGGTCGTCAAGGAGTCCGGCGCCGACGCCGTGCACCCCGGCTACGGCTTCCTCTCCGAGAACGCCGCGTTCGTCGAGCGCCTCGAGGCCGAGGGCATCACCTTCATCGGGCCGCCCGCCTCCGCGATCGACGCGATGGGCTCGAAGACGAAGGCCCGCGAGCTCATGCAGAAGGCCGGCGTGCCGATCGTGCCGGGCACGACCGACGCGGTCGAGACGTACGAGGACGCGCTGCGGATCGCCAAGGACGAGATCGGCTACCCCGTCGCGGTCAAGGCGGCCTCCGGCGGCGGCGGCAAGGGCTTCCGCGTCGCGCTGACCGAGGACAAGCTCAAGGACGCCTACGAGGGCGCGTCCCGCGAGGGCGAGAAGTTCTTCTCCGACGGCACGGTCTACCTCGAGCGCTACCTGCCGAAGCCGCGCCACGTCGAGGTGCAGATCATCGCCGACAAGCACGGCAACTGCATCCACCTCGGCGAGCGCGACTGCTCGATCCAGCGCCGTCACCAGAAGCTCATCGAGGAGGCCCCGGCGCCGCCGTGGGTCGTCGACGAGGAGCTGCGCGCGAAGATCGGCGAGATCGGCATCAACGCCGCG
>JALRCL010000915.1 GCA_023268575.1 Patulibacter sp. | reverse complement strand
CTCGACCAGCCGCCGGTGGCGCTCGCCGACGCGGCGTACCTGCCCACGGCGATCGGGTCGGGGCTCGCGGTCGCGATCGTCGGGCACGCCCTCTCGCGGGTCGACCGGCTGCTCGAGGTCGTCGACGCCTTCGCCCTCGGGCTGTTCGCGGTCGTCGGGGCGTCGAAGGCCCTGGACGCGGGTCTCGGGCCGGTCGCCTCGGCGACCGTCGGGGTCGTCGCCGCGACGACCGGCGGGATCGCGTGCGACGTGCTGAGCGGCCAGCGCCCGCACGTCCTCGGTCCCGGCCCGGTCTACGCTTGGGCGGCCGTCGCCGGCAGCGCCGCGTACGTCGCCGTCGACGAGCTCGCCGGCAGCGTCCCGTTCGCGGTCGCCACCGCGATGGCCGCGACCGTCGTCCTGCGGTGGCTCGCGATCCACCGGGGACTCAGCACGAGGCCCATCGCCCCCGCGCCGGAGCCGGGCGGCCCCGGCGGAGCCGCCAGCGGCTGACCGAGCGGGTCGGCCAGGACGCCTCCCGCAGCCGCGGACGCCCGCCGGCTACAGGACCTGGTCGAGCAGGTAGGTGAACGAGCGGCGCTTCTGGCCCCGCGGGTCCAGCAGGCCCGAGTCCCACGAGCCGTTGCGGGTGCCGGGCGTCCAGGTCGGGTTCGGCTCGGACTGCAGCTGGTAGACGTAGACCCGCTGGATCCGGCTGGCGTAGCGCTTCGCGATCGTGTGGAGGAAGCGCGTGGCGTCGTACTGGTAGCGCTCCCGCGCCGCGTCGCCGGACGCCTTGCGGCGCTGGGCGAGGAACGGGTTGCTGCGCTCCGACGAGGCCTTGCGGCTGTAGACGCCGCCGGACTCCGTGATCCAGACCTTCGACCGCTTCACGGCCGAGGAGCGCAGGAAGCGCGCCGTCTCGGTCGCCTTGCCGTCGTTGACGTCGTTGTAGTTGTTCAGGCCCCAGGCCGGGATCGCCTGCCCGGCGGCGCGGCGCACCCGCAGCGCGTAGGCGCCGGCCTCGCGACCCGCGGTCAGGTGGATGTCGCCGCCGAGCAGCGTGCAGCCCGAGCAGGTCCGCAGCTCGCGCTTCACCGCGCGGTAGAGCCGCCCCAGGGCCTCCGGCTTGCCGCGGAACGGGCCCGTGAGGTTCGGCTCGTTGAAGAGCGAGAAGTCGCGGACCCACGGGTAGGCCGTGCGGAAGCGCCGGACGTCCTGCACGAAGCGCGTCGTCGACACGGCGCTGCGCAGGGAGCGCGAGCCCGACGCCGTGACCCAGAACGTCACGAGCGGCCGGACGCCCGCGGCCTGCGCCGCGGTGAGCCAGGCGTCCAGGAGGGCCGCGTGGTAGCCGAGGGTCGGCGAGTCGCGGTAGCGCAGCGCGTCGTAGCGCACGACGTACCGGGCGGTGGAGAGGCCGGCCGCGTGCAGCTCGCCGAACGCCGGCTGCGCGAAGGTCGTCGCCTTCTGGTCGGCGAGCCCCCAGGTCGTCGCGCCGGCGGGCGCGGCGACCGACGTGGCAGCCAGGACGGCGAGCGCCGGAACGGCGCCCCGCAGTGCCCGGCGGCGGGTCGAGGGGCGGGCGGGAGCGGCTGAGCGGGTCATGGCGGTCGCGGAGGTCGTCGGGGGCGCGGGCGGGCGGGCGCAGCGGAGCGTCGCACACCACGCGGCGCACGCGCGACGCCTCAGGACCAGGATCGAACGCGCCAGACGTCCAGGGGGTCCGTCCGGCCGGGCCCGCGTGGCCCTCGAGCGGTCGCGCGGTCAGCCGGCGCGGTCGAGCCCCGGCGCCACGAGCCGCTTGCCGCCCGTGCCGGTCCGTGCGGAGGCGGCGAGCTCGTCCGGGTCCAGGAGCGCGCCGAGCGGGATCGACGTGCCGTACTCCGTGCGGAAGGTCGTGCCGAGCTCGGCCAGGACGCGGGCGCGCATCGCACCGGCGGCCGCAGGACCCAGCCGCTGCAGCGCGCGCATGAGGAGGAAGCCGCCGACGCTCCAGGTCATGCCGATCGAGCGGTGGATCTCGGTCGGCGAGCGATCGAGGCTGCCGTAGACGTAGACCTGCTTCGGCACGTCGGTGCCGTACGGCGACCACGGCTGGTCGAGCCGATCGCGGGCGGCGCGCTCCATCGCGCCGAGGATCCGGCTCGCCAGCCGGCCGCCGCCCACGGCGTCGAAGGCGAGCGTCGCCCCGGTCTGCGCGACGGCGGCGGTGAGCGCCGCGTCGAAGCCGTCCTCCGAGGAGTCGACGACGTGCGTGGCGCCGAGGTCGCGCAGGAGCGCCGCCTGGGCCGGGCTGCGCACGACGTTCACGAGCCCGACGCCGTCGGCGAGGCAGATCCGCACGAGCATCTGCCCGAGGCTCGACGCCGCCGCCGTGTGCACGAGCGCGGTGTGCCCCTCGGCGCGCATCGTCTCGACCATCGCGAGCGCCGTGAGCGGGTTGACGTGCATCGCGGCGGCGTCCTCGTCGCGCACGTCGTCGGGGAGGAGCGCGACGTCGGCGGCTCGCACGACGCGGAAGTCCGCCCACATGCCCCCGGCGAGGGCCGCGACCCGCCGGCCCTGCAGCTCCTCGGCGCCCGGCCCGCAGGCCACCACGGTCCCGGTGCCCTCGTTGCCCAGCCGCAGCGCCAACCCGAGGCGCTCGCGCACGTGGGGCAGCACCCGCGGGTCGAGCACCGCGTGCAGCTCCCGGCCATCGCGCTCCAGGCGCAGGCCGGACGGGTCGACCGGGCCGAGCAGGACGCCGAGGTCGGACGGGTTGACCGGCGAGGCCGAGACGGCGATCAGGACCTCGCCGTCCGCCGGCGCGGGGACCGGCTCCTCGGCGATCGCGACGCGCAGCTCCCCGTCGGCGGTGATCGTCGACCGCACCACGCGGCCGCTGGACGGCACGGACGTGCTCATCGACCGACCGTACCGCGGTGGCCGGAGCAGCCCCGCGGTTCGGGCACCGCCGGCCGGAGCGGGCGACGGACCGGCCGACGGGTGCCTCGCCGCGCGCTGGGTATCCGGATCCCGATGGCCCACCCCCGCATGGACGAGGACGAGCGGCCGCCGGAGCCCCGGCAGGCCTCGCTGCTGCAGATCTCCAACGGCGTCGTGGCGCTGCACAAGCGCTTCCACGGCAAGGGACCGCAGAGCTGCCGCGTGATGTACCACGGCGACGTCGTGGTGGTCGTGCTGCGCGGGACCTTCACCCACCTCGAGACGATGCTCGTCGCCTCGGGCCGGGTGGAGCCGGTGCTGCAGCAGCGCCGGGCCCTGCAGCTCGTCACCGAGGAGGCGATGAAGGAGCTCGTCAGCGACGCGACCGGCCGCGCGGTGGAGGCGTTCCTGAGCGCGAACCACGCCGCGCCGGACGCCCAGGTCGAGGTCTTCCTCCTGCGACCCGAGGGGTGAGGGCGCCCGGCGGCGGCGCATGCGCCGCCGCCCGATCGGGTAGAACCGCGCGATGCCGCTGCGCAGCCGCTACTGCGAGGAGCTCGACGCCCTGCAGGGCGTGGCGCTCGGCGCGCTCGACCTCGTCGCCGCGCAGGTCGCGCGCGTGACCGAGGCCCTCGAGCACCAGGACGTCGAGCTCGGCACGTTCGTCATCGCCGACGACGACCGGATCGACGGCCGCTACCTCGAGGTGAACCAGGGCGCCCTGTCGCTCTTCGCGCTTCAGGCGCCGGTCGCTGCCGACCTGCGGCTCATCACGGGGCTGATCCACGTCGCCAAGCACTTCGAGCGCATGGGGGACCAGTGCGTGTCGATCGCGAAGCTCCTGCCGCTCACCGGCGAGGACCCTCCGCGCCGGAGCGAGGTGCTGCATGCCGTCCTGCGGATGGGGGCGCTGGCGCGCGAGGAGGTCGTGCAGTGCCGGCAGGCGCTACAGCTGCGCGACGTCGAGCTGGCGCACGACCTCGTCCGTCGCGACCAGGAGCTCA
>JALRCL010000156.1 GCA_023268575.1 Patulibacter sp. | reverse complement strand
TGTGGCTGACCGCTTTTACCGGGTTCAACATGTTCCAGGCCAGCTTCACCGGGTTCTGTCCCGCGGCAATGGTGTTCAAGAAGCTGGGCGTTAAGCCGGGCAACTCGTTCAACTGACATGCGACCGATCCGCCGAGACATTCTGACGCTGTTCTGCGTTTCCTGCGCTGCGATCACTCCACCCCTAGCTGCGCAGGACCTCGCTGCCGCCATCGCCGCTGCCCAGGCCACTGCCCCTGCCTTGGCAGAGGCCGAGGCGGGCGAAGCGGCGGCAGCGGGACGGCTCGACCGAGCCCGTGCGGAGGGCAATCCGCTGCTGCGGGTTGAAGGCACTGCGGGCTTTGGCCGGATCGACAATGATGGCTTTTTTGGGATCACGGCGGATAACGTCAATCCGCTGGCGCTTCAGGCGACGGCCGAGATGCCGCTGTTCGCCGGTGGACGCGTGCGGTCGGCCGTTGATCAGGCCCGGGGCGGTGCTGACCTGGCCCGTTACCGAACCATGCAGGCCCGGCTCGGCGGTGGATCCGCCGCGGCTGCGGGGCTCGCCGCCGTCGCGAGGGCCGCGAGCCCGACCACCGCCGCCCGTGCTGCCGCTGCCGCCCACCCGGCGCGTGGTCGTCGTGATCGCGCCTGACGTTCACCCCGCATTTACACCACTGTAACCAGCCGCCGGCGCTCCGTGGGAGCGGTCCCTCCGTCCACCGGGTCCCGTGCCGACGCCGCGCCGGCCGGGGCGGTTGACGTCGGTCCCTCCGGGTCGTTAGGGTCGAACGTGACGCAGGCGTCAACTTTCGCGGGCCACCGGACGGCCCGCAGCGAGGAGGAGCATCACGATGGCCAAGCAGCCGCGAGTCCTGGTCGGGCAGGTCGCCGCGATCACCGGCGGTGCCCGGGGGATCGGCAAGGAGACGGCGCGCGCGCTCGTCGCCGAGGGCATGAAGGTCGCGATCGGCGACCTCGACCTCGAGGTCGCCGAGGCGACCGCCCGGGAGCTCGCCCGCGGCGGGTCGAACGTGCGTGCCTACCGGCTCGACGTCACCGACCGCGACTCCGTGCGCGCGTTCATCGAGGCGACCGAGCGGGACCTCGGCCCGATCGACGTCTTCGACAACAACGCCGGGATCATGCCCGTCGGCGCCTTCCTCGAGGAGAGCGACGACAGCACGCGGCGGCAGATCGACATCAACGTCTACGGCGTGCTGAACGGCGTGAAGGAGATCCTCCCGCTGTTCGTGGAGCGGCGCCGCGGTCACCTCGTCAACGTCGCGTCGATGGCCGGCAAGGGCGGGTTCCCCGGCGTCGCGACCTACTGCGGCACGAAGCACTTCGTCGTCGGGCTGTCGGAGTCGCTGCGCGGCGAGCTGCAGTACCTCGACTCGCCGGTCGAGGTCAGCTGCGTGATGCCGGCGATCGTCCAGACCGAGCTGGCGACCGGTCTCAAGGCGACCCGCGGGGTGAAGCCCACGACGCCGGAGGACGTCGCCGAGGCGATCGTCGACGCGCTGAAGTTCCCGCGCTTCGACGTCATCGTCCCGAAGTCCGCCGCCGTCGCCAACGGCGTCCTGCAGCTCCTGCCGCGCCGCGGGCGCGAGGGCCTGGCGCGGGCGCTCGGCGCCGACAAGGCGCTGATCGAGGCCGATCAGGGGGCGCGCAAGGGCTACGAGGTCCGTGCCGCGCACAGCGATCCGCAGCTGGCGCCCGGCGATCAGCCGGCGGCGCTGTCCGGCGGTCAGGACTGACCGCCGGTCCGGTCCGCGGCGGGCTCGGG
>JALRCL010000087.1 GCA_023268575.1 Patulibacter sp. | reverse complement strand
CCGGCTCGCGCATCCTCGGCACGGTCACGGCACCGTCGGGCCGTCCGGTCCAGAACGCCCAGGTCCTGGCGTCGAAGACCGCCAAGCTGTCCGGCCAGGTCGGCGCGGCCATGACCTCAGCCGCCGGCGCGTTCGACCTCGTGGCGCTGCCGAAGGGCACCATCTCCCTGTTCCTCTACGCCGGGGGTGAGAAGCCGACGAACAAGGCCCGGGTCAAGGTGACCAAGGCCGGGGCCAAGATCCGCAACGTGGCCATCAAGAACTACAAGGTCACGTGCGACGCCGGCTTCAGCGCGAGCCCCGGAGAGTCCATCGGCGAGGTCGAAGCCTTACTCGCCGCCGCGGGTTTTCAGGAATATGTGAACCAGATCATCGGCGGCATTCCCATGAGCCAGGGCGAATTCATTCGTCCCGGCGAGCTGGCGCAGCTCGCGCACCCCGTCGGGCGAGGCGCGCTGCGACCACTCCCCGCGCGTGATGGCGCGCGTGGCCGCCGTCAGGCGCTGGAGAGGGCGGACGATCGTGCGGGCGGAGACGGCCAGCGCGACGCCGACGAGGAGCACGAAGAGCGCGAGCACCGTGGACTGGGCGAGCAGCAGCCGGTCGGTGCGGGCCTGCAGCGCGTCGGCGCGGGTCGCCGTGCGCTCGTCGACGAGGCCGATGAACCGCTCGATCGCGCCCATGATCGACGCCTTCTGGCGGTGGTAGTCGTCGTCGACGAGCCGCTCGTACTGCGCCGCGGTGTCCTGCCGGTACGCCGCGTCGACGCCGCGGGCGATCCGGGGGGCGACCCGGCGCATGACGTCGAGCTCGGTCCGTGCGAGCGCGTTGGAGAACCCGAGGGAGCGGTTCAGCGCGTCGAACTCCGCCTTCGCGAAGTGCGCGCGGGCCATGAGCATCGTGAGCGACGCCGGCGGGCCGAAGCGCACGCCGCTGAGCCCGTGGGCGAGGACGCGATCCCAGAAGGAGCTGTCGTAGCGCCGCGGTCGGGGCGCGCGTCCGGCGCGGATCTCGAGGATGTCGTTGTAGTAGCGGCGGTAGCGCTCCTCGCCGGTGGCGACGTAGAGCCGCACCATCCGCGTGAGGTCGTTGGAGGTCTGCCGCATCTGGTCGGCGAGCTGGAACGACGTCATCCGCTGCTGCTCCGCGGCGGTGCGCTCGTTGGCCGTGCGCTGCTGCAGCACGGTGACGACGGCGAGCACCGCCGCCAGGACGACGACGGCCACGAGCAGCAGCCCCAGGCTCTGCCGGATCGACGGGGCGCGCCCGCGGCCCCGTCCGCCGTGCTCGGACCCCGTCACTCGAGCACCGAGAGCAGTCGTCGCGCGGTCAGCGGCTTGGAGATCGTGCCGCGCAGGCGCACCCCCGCGGCGCGCGCCTGCTCCTCGGCCGCCGCCAGGCGCGCGCCGTCGAGGCCGGAGACGATCACGACCTCGGCGTCGATGCCCCGGCCGACGAGCTCGCGCAGGAACGCGACGCCGTCGATCCCGGGCATGTCGAGGTCGCAGAGCACGACGTCGGGCGCCTCGCCGGAGGCCTCGTCGAGGCGCGCGAGGGCCCCGGCCCCGTCGGCGGCCTCCAGCAGCCGATCGGCGCCGAGGTTCGCGAGGATCTGCAGCATCGTCTGCCGCTGGAAGTCGTGGTCCTCGACCACGAGCACGGTCCGGTCGCGCAGGCTCACGGCTGCTCCTCCGTCGGTCTCGTTCCCCCGAGCAGCCCGAGCTCGCGGCCGCGGCGCACCGCCTCCTGCCGGGACGCCACGCCGAGCTTCCCGTAGAGGACGCGCGCGTGGGTCTTCACGGTGTTGTGGGACAGGAAGAGCCCGTCGGCGATCTCGCGCATGCTCCCGGTCCCGGCGAGCGCCCGGAGCACCTCCGCCTCCCGCCCGCTCAGGGCGTCCGGGGCGTCGTGCGGGACCCGTCGGCGTCCCGGCCCGGCCAGGCGCTCGGCGGCCTCGGGCAGGCGCCCGGCGTCCGCCGCGCCGGCCAGGCGACCGCGCATCGCCGCCAGCGCGTCGGCGGCGGCCGCCTCGTCGCCCGCCGCGCGGGCGGCCCGGGCGAGCTCCAGCAGCGCCGCCGGCACCATCAGCGAGGAGTCGCGCCAGCCCTCCGCCCGCTCGAGGGCGGCCCGGCAGCCGTCCACGGCCTGCTCGGGCCGTCCGTCGAGGACGTCGAGGCGCGCCCGGGCGCAGACGAGCGGCAGGGCGTGCGGCGCGCGGCGCAGCGCCCCCTCGGCCGCCGCCGCCTCGGCCTCCTCGACGAGCGTGCGCGCGTCGTCGATCGCGCCCCGGTCGAGCGCGACCAGCGCGAGCACCGCGCGGGCCAGGGAGCCGACGAGCGGCAGACCGGCGCCGGGGACGAGCTCCTGGCCGGCGAGCGCGGACGCGGCGCGGTCGCCGGCGAGCGCGCGGTCGCCCGCCAGCAGGGCGTGCCAGCCGCTCATCGCGGCGACGGCCGCCCGCCCCGGCGCGGCGCGCGGGAGCTCCTCGAGGACCCGCTCGGCCGCCCGCAGCGCGGCCCCGACGTCGTCGAAGCAGACCATCGCGCGCAGGGCGTCGGCCGCGACGTCGTAGGACTTCGTGCCGTCCGGCATCGGCCCGTCCCAGTCCTGCTCGGCACCGGTCACGAGCCACGCGTCGCACGCCGCGCGGTCGCCCTCCACCGCCGCCACGAGCGCGCTGGCGTAGGCGAGCCGCGCGTCACCGGCGACGACCTCCGGCGGGAAGCGCGCCAGCCACCGCCGCGCGCGCTCGCCGAGCACGCCGAAGCCGACGAGCCGCAGCCCCTGCCGCGCGAGGAGCTCGGCCGCCCGCTCCCACGCGCGCGCCGCGAGGTAGTGCTCGACCGCTTCGTGGAGCTCGCTCTCGTCGCCCTCGCTCTCCAGCCAGGCGCCGGCCCGGACGTGGAGCGTCCGGGCGCGATCGGGGTGCTCCTCCTCGAGCCGGCGGCGCAGGACGTCCCGCAGGAGGTGGTGGCAGCGGAACCACGTCCGGGTGCGGTCCAAGGGGATGAGCAGCAGCGAGGTCCGCGTGAGCTCCCGGAACGCGGCGAGCACCGCCTCGGCGTCCCCGTCGCCGCGGCCGTCGCCGGCGAGCGTCCGGACGCAGAGGTCGGCCGTGAACCGGTCGAGGATCGCCGTCTCGCGCACGAAGCGGCGGTGCTCGGCCGGCCAGGAGCGCAGGACCTCGTCGGTCAGGGCGCCGAACAGGGGCGCGTCGGCGGAGCCGAGGCCGCCGAGGACGTCGTCGATCGGCTCGCCGCGCCGGAGTCGCAGGGCAGCGAGGTAGATCGCCGCCGGCCAGCCCTCGACCCGCTCCTGCAGCCGCGCGACCGCGTCGGGGTCGAGGCCCAGCCCGAGGCGCGCGTTGAGGAACCCCTCCGCCTCGTCGGCGGCGAAGCGCAGGTGGTCGGTGCCGACGTCGAGGAGCTCGCCGTGGATCCGCAGCCGGTCCAGCGCCGGCAGCGCGGGCGCGCGCCGGGCACCGAGCGCGACGACGTGCGGGGCGGGGAGGCGGGCCAGCAGCCAGTCGAGCTCCGCCAACGTCGCCCCGTCGTCGGCGACGAGGTGCACGTCGTCGAGCACGAGCGCGATCGGCTCGTCGGTGGCGGCCAGCAGGTCGACGAGCGCCACCAGGACGTCGTCGCGCAGGTGCGCGTCCGGCGCGATCGCCGCCGCGAGCGCCGCGTCGGCGTCCGGGCCGAGCAGCGGCTGCAACGCCGTGAGGACCGCGGCCCACAGCCGCGGCCCGCGGTCGTCGGCGTCCAGGGAGACCCAGACGGCGCGGTCCAGCGGGGCCGCCCACTGCGCCAGCAGCGTGCTCTTGCCGTAGCCCGGCGGCGCGCTCACGTGCAGGACGCGGACCGCGCCGGAGCCCAGCGGCGTCCCGCTCGCGCCCGCGATCGAGCGCAGGAGCGCGTCGCGCTCGACGTGCTCCTCGCGCGCGGGTGGTCGATGGAACTTCGTCCGCGGGAACGCGCCGCCCGTCGCCGAGCGCGCACCGCCGGGATCGGCCGCGCCGGCCGGGCGGTCGGGGACTGCGGCCTGCATCGTGGCAATCCCACCGCACCGCACCGCCCGCGGGGCGCCCCGGCGGGCCAAGCCGCGCGTGCGCCGGCTGTACGCCGTGGCGGGTCGGCGGGCCCTGGCGGCGACTAGGCTCGGGCCCGCCCATGCGCCTGAGCCCTCGCGAGCAGGAGAAGCTGCTGATCCACGTCGCCGCCGATGTCGCCCGGCGACGCCGTGCGCGCGGCCTGCGCCTGAACCACCCGGAGGCGATCGCCCTCATCACCGCCGAGCTCCTGGAGGGGGCCCGCGACGGGCGGACCGTCAGCGAGCTCATGACCCTCGGCAAGCAGGTCCTGCGGGCCGAGGACGTCATGGACGGGGTGCCGGAGATGATCCGGGAGGTCCAGGTCGAGGCGACGTTCCCGGACGGCACGAAGCTCGTGACCGTCCACGACCCCGTGACGTAGGGCGCCGCTCGCGGAAGCAGGGCGCCGCTCGCGGGAGCGACCCGTCCCTGAGCGGTCGCTGCGAGCTTCCTGGGAGTCCGCGTCGAGTGCGACCTCGGACGCGGTGCAGGCCGTAGGCTGACGCCACATGCGCCGCCTGGTCGCCCTGCCCCTCGCCCTGCTCGCGTGCGCCGTCACGGCGGGCCCGGCGGCCGCCGCGGAGAACCGCGCCGCGCCACGGATCGTCAACGGCTCGGCGATCACCTCGACCGAGGCGCCGTGGACGGTGGCGATCCAGATCGAGCAAGGCCCCGGCGTCGGCAGCTGCAGCGGCACGATCCTCGACGCGACCCACGTCCTGACCGCCGCGCACTGCGTCGTCGAGGGCTCCTCGGTCGCCCCGGCGAGCGGCATCCTGCTCGCCGCCGGCACCCCGGACATCACGACGAAGGCGGCGCAGGCCCAGGGGCGGGTCGTCGGCGTGAAGACCGTCCGCGTGCACCCGGGCTACCGCTCGAGCGAGATCCCCGACGACGTCGCGGTGCTGACGCTCGAGGCCCCGCTGGACTTCTCCGGCCCGACGATCCAGCCGCTGCCGATGGTCCCGACCGGGACGTACGTCTTCTCCGGCACGACGACGCGCGTGTTCGGGTTCGGGATCACGGCGACGAACCGCGACGACTTCGGGATCCTCCGCCGGCTGAGCACCGAGACCGTCCCGGCGTCGCTCTGCGGCACGGACGCGCCCGGCGCCCTGCTCTGCACCTTCCGCCGCGGTCGCGCCGCGTGCTCGGGCGACAGCGGCGGCACGGCGACGGCGGTCGTGAAGGGCCAGCGGGTCCTCATCGGCGTGACCGACATCGCCGCCTCGGAGTGCTCGGCCGGCCTGAACCTCTACGCGAACGTCGCCGCCCCGGAGATCCGCGGCTTCATCGACGCCGCGGTCCTCGAGCAGAACGTCTCCGCCGACCAGCTGCCGGTCTCGCCGCGCGGCGGCACGCGGGTCCGGATCAACACGACCCGGCCGCGCGTCGGGCGGACCGTGACGTGCATGCGCGGCAGCTGGTCGGGGACCGGCTCGCTGAGCTACCGCTTCCAGTTCCAGTTCACCCGGTCCGGCCGCTCGACGCGGGCGACCTCGCTGTCGCGGAAGAAGACCTACCGCCTGAAGTCGCGCGACCGCGGCTGGAAGGTCGGCTGCGTCGTGCGTGCGACGAACGTCGGCGGGTCGGGCGCGGGCGTCTCCTCGACGTTCCGCACGGTGCGCTCGCGCTAGGGCCGATCGCCCGTCGGGGCGCATGCGCCCCGACGGCGCAGTCGGGGCCCGTCGGCTGCGCCGTCCGGCCAGCGCTGCGCCCGCGGGCCGCGGATAGCGTCGCGGACGTGCCCGACGAGACGCCCGTGGTCCCTGGCGAGCTGCTGCCCGCCGACGCCCCCGCCGTGCCCCTGCGGCCCGAGGCGCCGCGGACGACGCTGCGGATCACGAGCGTCGCCGACCGGCCGATCCAGGTCGGCAGCCACTTCCACCTCTTCGAGGTCAACCGGGCGCTGCGGTTCGACCGCGCCGCCGCCTACGGGCTGCGGCTCGCGATCCCCGCCGGGACCGCGGTGCGCTTCGAGCCCGGCGAGGTCCGCGAGGTGACGGCGGTCCCGCTCGGCGGGGCGCGGATCGTCCGGGGGTTCCAGGGGCTCGTCGAAGGGGCGCTCGACGACCCGGCGGTGCGCGAGCGCGCGCTCGCCAGCGCCGCCGACCGCGGCTTCCTGGGGGCCTGAGGGATGACCGAGCTCTCCCGCCACCGCTACGGGCGGATGTACGGCCCGACGACGGGCGACCGCCTGCGCCTCGCCGACACCGCGCTGACCGTCCGCGTCGAGCGCGACCTCACGGTTCCCGGGGAGGAGGCGGTCTTCGGCGGCGGCAAGACGCTGCGCGAGGGCATGGGCCAGGGCACGGCGACGAACGCCGCGGGCGCCGTCGACACGGTGATCACGAACGCGCTGATCGTCGACCACTGGGGGATCGTCAAGGCGGACGTCGGGATCGTCGCCGGACGGATCGCCGGGATCGGCAAGGCCGGCAACCCGGACACGATGGACGGCGTCACGATCGTCGTCGGCCCGGGGACGGAGGTGATCGCCGGCGAGGGCCGGATCCTCACCGCGGGCGGGATCGACAGCCACGTGCACTGGATCTGTCCCCAGCAGGCGACCGACGCGATCGCCTCGGGCATCACGACGATGCTCGGCGGCGGCACCGGTCCCGCGTCGGGCACGAAGGCCACGACCTGCACCCCCGGTCCGTGGCACCTCGCGCGGATGCTGCGGGCCGTCGAGGGCCTGCCGGTGAACGTCGGCCTGCTCGGCAAGGGCAACAGCGCCGCGCACGAGCCGCTGCGCGAGCAGGTCCGCGCCGGCGCCTGCGGCCTGAAGCTCCACGAGGACTGGGGCACGACGCCGGCGGCGATCTCGACCTGCCTCGACGTCGCCGACGAGCTCGACGTCCAGGTGGCGATCCACACCGACACCCTGAACGAGGCGGGGTTCCTGGAGGACACCGTCGCGGCGATCGCCGGGCGCGCGATCCACACGTTCCACACCGAGGGCGCCGGCGGCGGCCACGCGCCGGACATCGTTGCGATCGCGGGCCACCCGAACGTCCTGCCGTCCTCGACGAACCCGACGCGGCCGTACACGCGCAACACGCTCGAGGAGCACCTCGACATGCTCATGGTCTGCCACCACCTGAGCCGCGAGATCGCCGAGGACGTCGCGTTCGCCGAGTCCCGGATCCGGGGCGAGACGATCGGCGCCGAGGACGTCCTGCACGACCTGGGGGTCCTGTCGATGATGTCGTCGGACTCGCAGGCGATGGGCCGCGTCGGCGAGGTCTGGACCCGGACCTGGCAGACGGCGCACAAGATGCGCGTCCAGCGCGGCCCGCTCGACGGCGACGGTCTCGACGACGCCGGGCTGGAGCGCGGCGACAACGAGCGCGTGAAGCGCTACGTCGCGAAGGTCACGGTGAACCCCGCGATCACGCACGGCATCGCGCACGAGGTCGGATCGGTGGAGGTCGGCAAGCTCGCCGACCTCGTCCTCTGGGAGCCGGCGTTCTTCGGCGTCGTGCCGGAGCTCGTCCTGAAGTCCGGCATGATCTCGTTCGCCCAGATGGGCGACCCGAACGCCTCGATCCCGACGCCCGAGCCGGTCCTCCTGCGACCGATGTTCGGTGCCCTCGGCGGCGCGCAGGCCGACACCGCGGTGACGTTCCTCTCGCAGGCCGCCGTCGACGACGGCCTGCCCGAGCGGATCGGCCTCACCCGCCGCTGCGTGGCGGTGACCGGCACCCGCGCCGTCGGCAAGGCCGACATGGTCCGCAACGACGCGACGCCCGACATCCGCGTCGACCCGGAGACGTACGTCGTCACCGTCGACGGCGAGCGGGCCTACGCCGAGCCGGTCGACGTCCTGCCGATGGCCCAGCGCTACTCGCTCTTCTGAGCGCGGTGCGGGTCCGGCCCGTGCCGACGTCGACGCGACGCGCCCTGGTCTTCGCCACGACGGCGGTCGGCGCCTCTCCGGCCTGATCGGGTCGCAGGCTGGAGTTGCCGGCGGGACCGATCGCCCTGCGGTGCCGGTGGCCGCGCGAGCGACGAGCGAGAACCGAGGATGGCGGTGCGAAGCAGGCCGGCGCTGCGCCAATACACGTCGAGCAGGCCCGTGGGGGTGAACCCGTTGGACGCCGTCGCTGCCACGTGCGAAGCCACGTCGGCCCCGACGGCCCCAACGACGCGCTGCCGGCCGCGCCGGCGGACAGGCCATGCCGCAGGCTCGACAGATCGGCGCTTTCCGGATCGCCATATTTGAGAATCTGGCGATAAACGCCCGGCACGGCGGCGAAAATCGTCGCGCCATATGTCGCGATCAATTGCGCCCAGATCGCCGGATCGGGCCGTCCATTATAGAGAACCACCGAGGCGCCCGCCGACAGCGGATCGACGATGCCGACGCCCAGCGTATAGGTCCAGTTGATGGCGCCGGCGTGGAGCATCACATCGCCGGGGCCAAGCCCTGTCCAGTGCGCGCGCATCGGACGTCGTCCCCATGCCGCGCGATGGGCGTGCAGCACGCCCTTGGGCCGGCTGGTCGTGCCTGAGGTGTAAACAAGATAGGCGGGATCATTGGCGGCGGTGTCGGCATAGTCCGCCAATGGCGCATGCTCGGCGAGCGCTGCGAATTCTGCGCTCCGCAGGATAATTACGCCGGGCGCGTTGTGGGGCTCGTCCTCAAAGGCGGCGCCCAGCGCCAGAATGGCGGCGCCGCAGTCGCGCGCCAGAAAA